>JAHXGM010000012.1 GCA_019923605.1 Candidatus Nealsonbacteria bacterium
AAACTTCAAAGTTTTTAGAGGAAAATTTATGAAAAATACCCTGAAAACGATTTTCAAAAATGATAAAAATATAATAATAGGGGCGATTCATTTCCCCCCTCTTTTAGGATACAAAGATTTTCCCGGTTTTGACATTGCATTAAAGAATGCCCTTGCTGATCTAAAAGCTTTCGAATCTGGTGGGGTAGATGGAATTATTTTTGAGAATAATTATGATATTCCACATAGTATTTCTGTTAGCCCATCTGTCGTTAGTTCAATGACTTTTCTGGGAGAAAAATTAAGAAAAGCGACTCGCCTGCCGTTGGGCATAAGTGTATTGTGGAATGATTATCATACAGCGTTATCAATCGCAAAAACACTGGATTTGCAGTTTATTCGTATTCCAGTTTTTGTTGATAGGGTAAAAACAGATTACGGGACGGTAGAAGGAGATCCCAAAAAGGTTATAGATTTCAGAAAATTAATTGGTGCTGAAAATATAGCCCTGTTTACGGACATTCATGTAAAGCATGCAAAGCTATTGTCTAAGTATGATTTAATAACCTCTGCAAAGCTAGCTATTAAAAATAAATCTGATGCAATAATTATTACAGGTAAGTGGACGGGAAATGCCCCCGATATAAAAGAATTAGAATCTTTACGAAAAAAGATTGGATCTTTCCCAATTTTGATTGGAAGTGGGACAGATGAGCATAATTCGAAACCTTTGTTTCAATTTGCAAACGGAGCAATAGTTAGTACTTCACTTAAAAGTGGTATCAATGAATCTCATGAAGTAAATGTGAAGCCATATGTTCGAAGAATAGATAAAAACAAAGTTGAAAAAATAATTCGTAGTTTAAAGTAATGTTATCAAGTAGCCTTAAGTATTATTTTACTAAAAAAACTACTTTTTAGTAAAATTTTTTATTCCTCGTCTTGCTTTTTTAAAAAACACTTCAACAGTTTTTATAATAACTTATAATAATTATTGTTTTTTAGTCCTTTAATGTGTATCATATCATATAAATACAAAATTTAGTTTAAAAAAGTTATGTCAAAAGAAACAAGTCAAAACAATGATTTCCCGTCAATGGAAGAGGATGTTTTAAATTTTTGGGATAAAGCTAAAATATTTGAAAAATCAGTTGATCGTGATGCTTCACAAGGAAACTATGTTTTTTATGATGGCCCTCCTTTTGGAACAGGGGAGCCACATTATGGCCATATTCTATCTAGTGTATCCAAGGATGTAGTTCCAAGATTCTGGACAATGAAAGGGTATAGGGTTGAAAGAAAATGGGGATGGGATTGTCATGGACTTCCTATTGAAAATATTATTGAGGCTGATCTAAAGATAAGTGGGAAGAAAGAAATTGAAGAAAAAATGGGCGTTGCTAAATTCAACGAGGCTTGTCGTGCTCGAGTTTTGGAATACGCTGATATCTGGGAAGTTATGATCAGAAGAATTGGAAGATGGGTTGATTTTAAAAACTCATACAAAACCATGGATACGAATTTTATGGAATCTGTATGGTGGGCTTTTTCTGAATTATGGAAAAAAGATCTTGTGTATGAAGGAAGAAAGGTTCTTTTGTATTGTTCACGTTGCGAAACTCCAATTTCAAACTTTGAAGTGGCAATGGATAACAGCTACAAGGACGTTACCGACACCAGTGTTTATATAAAATTCAAAGTAACAAATGGACAAGAAAAATTAGGAATTAATGAAAACCTGCATATCCTTGCATGGACTACCACACCATGGACATTACCTGGTAATGTCTCGTTAGCCGTTGATGAAAAGATAGATTATGTCGCATTAACTATAAATGGTTCTAAAGATGATCTAATAATTTTAGCAAAAGATAGAATTGAAGCAGTTCTTACTAAAAATGAAATTGAATTTAAAATAGTTAATGAATACAAGGGTCAGGATTTACTAGGTCTAGAATATCAGCCTCTATTTGATATTCCTACTATCAAGGAAAGTGGTAAAAAGGGCTACTATGTTACTTCTGGAGATTTTGTTAATACAGATGATGGAACTGGAATAGTTCATATCGCTCCTGTGTATGGTGAAGATGATCATAAGCTTGGAATAAAGCATGACCTTCCAATTATTCCTGCTTTAGATGAAAAAGGGCATTTTAATGATACTGTTCCCAAACTTAACGGGACTTATTTTAAAAAGGCTAACGGACTAATAATTGAAGATTTAAAAGAACGCGATATTTTATTCAAAGAAGAGAAAATAACTCATTCGTATCCTCATTGTCATAGATGTGACACACCACTTATTTATAACGCCATTCCTGCTTGGTTTATCAATATTGAAACGATAAGAAAAGATATGATAGCCAATAATGAAAATATTAATTGGTATCCAGAACATTTAAAACATGGTCGTTTTGAAAAAGGATTAGAATCAGCTCCGGATTGGAATATTTCTCGTAACCGCTACTTTGCCACTCCAATGCCTGTCTGGAAGTGCGATAAATGTGAACAAATTGAAATAGTGGAAAGTATTCAAGATTTAAAGACAAAAGGCAAAGTTGATGAAATTAATGATATCCATTCTCATTTCATCGATGACATAACATGGGCTTGCAGAGAATGTGATGGAACCATGAACAGAATTACTGAAGTTTTTGATTGTTGGTTTGAATCAGGGTCAATGCCATTTGCTCAATTACATTACCCATTTGAAAACAAGGAGAAATTTGAACAAAATTTCCCAGCTCAATTTATCAGTGAATATATATCTCAAACAAGAGCTTGGTTTTATGTTATGCATGTTCTTGGTACTTCATTGTTCAATAAAAATAGCTTTAAAAATGTTGTTACTACAGGCGTAATACTGAATGATAAGGGAGAGAAGATGAGTAAATCTAAAAAGAATTTCCCTGACCCCAATAAATTAATTGATGAATTGGGCGCTGATGTTCTAAGATTTTATCTTATGAACTCACCCTTAATGCATGCCGAAAACTTATTCTTTAACGAAAAAGAAACCAGAGAATCATTTAGGAAAAATGTGATGCCTCTTTGGAATGTTTATAAATTCTATGAATTATTCATCACAGATGGAATTAATGAAAGTAACGCTAATTCAAAAAACATTTTAGATCAATGGATTTTAACAAGATTAAAACAACTCATAGAAGAAGTGACAAATAATATGGAAAGATACAATATTCCGCGCTCAACACGATCAATTACCGAATTTATAAACGACCTATCAACCTGGTATCTTAGACGATCTCGCGATAGATTTAAATCTGACAATGACCTTGATAAAAAAGAGGCACTAGAAACAACCAAATATGTACTCGTTGAAGTCACAAAAATTATAGCCCCATTTATGCCATTTATTGCAGAAAATCTATGGCAAAGAATAACCGGTAATAATTTTTCTGATGAAAATAAGTCTGTTCACTTAGAGAAGTGGCCAGAAAAAGAACTAATTAGTAGCGAAGAATTATTGATTCTATCTGACATGGAAAATATCAGAAAAATAGTTGAGCTTGGACTGGCCAAGCGTGATAAGGCTGGAATTAAGGTGCGCCAACCACTTTCAGAATTAAAGATAGTAAATTATAGTCTAAAAAAGGAGCATGAAGAATTATTGAAAGACGAGCTAAATATTAAAAGCATTGTTAGTGAAAGTGGTGATGGTGAGGTCAGTGTTTCACTCAATACCACTATTACTAAAGAATTAAAACTTGAGGGAGTAAAACGTGAAATCGTTCGCTTTACAAATGGACTCAGAAAAGATGCCGGATTATCTCTTTCTGATAGAACTAAAATTTATTACGAAACCGAGAGTGACCTTGTTCGTGAAACTTTTGAGAAATTTGCTCAAGATATTATGAACGATACCTTAAGTGAGGGTATTGAGTTTGGTATTGAATCAGCCGAGCTTAAAAAAGATATTAAAATCGAAGGAGAAGATGTTGGATTAGGAATAGAGAAGAAATAGAGAACTTTTTTTTATTCAAAATTAAGCTATAATAAAATATATTCATTACATTCATTCTCATGATTGATATAGAAGAACTAAGAAAAGAAATAGAGAAAGATATAGTTGCCGCCAAAACTGTTGAAGATATTAATTCTTTATACAAAAAATACCTTGATAAGGATGGAAAGATCTCTTTGGTCTTTCGTTCTTTTTCTGGATTAACCAGTGAAGAAAAGATTAAAATTGGGGGAGTGGTAAACGTATTAAAACAACTAGTCATTGATCACATTGAGAAAGTAAGCAGGGAAATAAAAGATGTTGATAGAAAAGAAAAAGAAAAAAAAGATTGGATTGACATTACATTGCCAGGGAAAAAACCTACTATTGGCCATCTTCATCCCTTAACTCAAAGTATAAACAAAGTAAGAGAAATATTTGAAGGATTGGGATTTTCAATTGTTGAAGGACCAGAATTAGAAAGTGAATGGTACAACTTTGATGCTCTTAATTTCCCTGATGATCATCCGGCAAGAGAAATGCAAGATACTCTTTTTATTAAACAAAGTGATCGTGACAAACTATCCAGTAAAGAGAAGCTTTTAATGAGAACTCATACATCTCCTGTTCAAGTTAGGCATATGCAAAAGAATAAGCCTCCGATTAGAATACTTGTACCAGGTAGAGTTTTTCGAAATGAAGCTACCGATGCCTCTCACGAAGTTAATTTCTATCAAGTAGAAGGATTAATGATTGATAAAGATATTTCTGTTGCTAACTACAAATCAATAGTTTATGAATTTTGTAAAGCCTTTTATGGAAAGAATTCTAAGATAAGATTGAGACCATCTTTTTTCCCCTTTACTGAGCCCTCCTTTGAAGTAGACATGGCCTGTACAACTTGTGATGGAAAGGGATGTTCAGTCTGTTCACAAACTGGATGGCTAGAGGTAATGGGAGCTGGAATGGTCCATCCTAATGTATTAAAAAATTCCGGTGTTGACCCTGACCAATGGCAAGGATTTGCTTTTGGATTCGGCTGGGATAGGCTAGCTATGATGAAATACAAGATAGATGACGTAAGGTTATTCTATAACGGCGATTTAAGATTTTTAAACCAATTCTAACATGAAATTATCCTATAACTGGCTACAATCTTTTTTTAAAGAAAAATTACCTGAGCCAAAAAAAATGGCAGATCTTTTTAATATCCGCTTTTTTGAAGTTGAAGAAATAGATAAAAAGAATAATGACCAAGTTCTTGATATAAGTATTTTACCAAGTAGAGCGGGGGATTGTCTCTCGCACCTAGGAGTAGCTAGGGAAATTTCAGCCATAACAGGCATTAAGATAAAAGAACCAGTCCCTAAACTAAAAGAAGGTCCTGCAAACAAAGAAATTTCATTAGATGTTCGAAATGATTGCTTAAGATATACTGCAAGAGTAATAAAAAATGTAAAAGTTGGACCAACTCCTAAATGGATTAGGGAAAGAATTGAATCATGTGGCTTACAATCTATAAATAATATTGTAGATATAGCCAATTATGTGATGCTTGAAACAGGTCAACCTCTTCATGTTTTTGACCTAGATAAGGTATCAAATAAAATAATTGTACGAAAATCTAAAAAAGGAGAAAGTATAACCACTCTAGATAATAAAAAATATGAGCTAGATAAAGACATCCTTGTTATAGCTGATGATAACAATATCCTTGCCATTGCTGGAATTAAAGGGGGCAAGACGGCAGAAGTAGATGAAAACACAAAAAATATTCTTCTAGAATCAGCTAACTTTAATCGATTAATTGTAAGAAGGGGATCGGCTAAATTAAAACTAAGAACTGATGCATCAGTAAGGTTTGAAAACGGCATGGATCCAAATCTAACTGAAATAGCCGCCACAAGGGCGATTGGCTTAATACAAGAAATAGCAGGTGGTGATGCTGCAAAAGGATTGATTGATTTTTATCCAGAGAAGATAAAGCCAAAAACTATAAAATTAAATCTAGATAAGACTGAAAGCTTGTTGGGGATAATGATACCAAAGAGCCAAATTAAAAAAATCCTAAAAAGTCTTTTCTTTGAAATCAAAAAAGAAACTGATCAAATAATAGAAGTTGAAGTTCCAACTAGACGAGTGGATGTCTCAATTCAAGAAGATTTAATTGAAGAAATAGGGCGCCTCTATGGTTATGAGAATATACAAATAAAATTTCCTAGCCTTGAGATTGTTTCTCCAAAAAGAAATATGAGCCTTTTTTGGGAGGATAATATTAAAAACAACTTAAGATCTATTGGTTTTTCTGAAATTTATAACTATAGCTGTATCAGTGAAGAGCAATTCAATAACTTCGGCTATTCAAAAGATAATATTACTGAAGTAGAGAGTCCGGTTAGCTTAGAACAAAAATATTTAAGACCAGAATTAACCCCACATATCATTAAGAATATTAAAGACAATGAGAAACACTTTGATGATATAAAGATTTTTGAACTAGGAAATGTTTTTATCACTAAGAATGAAAAAGTTGATGAAAGAAAGGTGCTTACCGGAGCAATTACAGAAGGCTCATTTCTTGATGCTAAAGGAATCGTTGAGTTTATCCTGGAAGAAATGGGAATAGAAAATATTGATTACCAGAATAACATTGATTCTATTTACCTTCACTTAATGAAAAAATCATCGGTAATAATTAATGGAAATGAATTAGGGTTTTTAGGAGAAGTTTCTCCCGCATTTTTAAAAGACCTAAAGATTAACTCTTCAGTCACTGTTTTTAGTCTTGATTTTGATAAAATAAAGATGCTTGCAACCGAGGATAAATATTATAAGCAAATAACTAAATTCCCAGAAGTAACAAGAGACTTATCTATTCTTGTTCCACAAAAGACTGAATACCAAGAAGTTATAAATCTTATAAACAGCCTAAAGTTAGATTTTTTAAGAGATGTAAGATTATTTGATATTTATGAAGGAAAAGAAATTCCCTCGGGTAAGAAAAACATGGCGCTTAGATTAACTTTTCAAGCCAATAGAACACTAACAGCAGAAGAGATAAATTCTTTCCAAGACAGAATAATAAAAAACATTGAAAGTAATAATAATTGGGAGATAAGAAAATAATATTTATGAGTAATCAAGAAGAAACAATTAAAAAAAGATCCGAAGATTTTTCTAAATGGTATCTAGATGTTATAGTAGCAGCTGATTTAGCCGATTATGCTCCGGTTAGGGGATGTATCATTTTTAAACCAAATGGCTATGCAATATGGGAAAATTTTCAAAAAGTATTAGATAAAAAATTCAAAGAAACCGGTCATAGAAACGCCTATTTCCCCCTTTTAATTCCTGAAGAATTCTTAAAAAAAGAAGCTGAGCATGTTGAAGGTTTTTCGCCTGAATTAGCAGTTGTTACACATGCAGGAGGAAAAGAATTAGAAGAGAAATTAGTTATACGACCAACATCTGAAACAATAATCTATGATAGTTTTTCCAAGTGGGTGCATTCTTGGAGAGATCTACCAATTTTGATTAATCAATGGTGCAATGTAATGCGCTGGGAAAAGAAAACAAAGCCTTTTTTGCGCACAACGGAATTCCTTTGGCAAGAAGGTCATACTGCACATGAAACACATGATGAAGCAGAAAAAGAAGCTCTTCAAATGCTTGCTGTATATGCCGACTTTGCAAAAGACTATCTTGCTATTCCTGTAATTAAAGGTGTTAAATCAGAATCTGAGAAATTTGCCGGAGCATTAAGGACCTATACCATTGAAGCTCTAATGCAAGATGGAAAAGCCCTTCAGTCAGGAACTTCCCATAATCTAGGTCAAAATTTTGCCAAGGCTTTTGATATTAAATTTCTTGATAAAAATGAGGAAGAACAATATGTCTGGCAAACTAGTTGGGGATTAAGCACTCGCCTTATCGGTGGATTAATTATGACTCACGGAGATGATTCAGGAATTATCATGCCTCCAAAAATTGCCCCTCTTCATTTAGTTTTTGTTCCTATTTGGAAAGAAGAATCTCAAAGAGAAGAATTATCCAATAAAATTAATGAATTAAAAAATACCCTTCCAGGAGATATTATTTCACATACTGATGATCGAGATATGAGGCCGGGATCAAAGTATTATGATTGGGAAAGAAAGGGAGTTCCATTAAGAGCCGAAATTGGACCAAGAGACTTAGAGCAAGAACAAATAATTTTAGCTAGAAGAGATAATGGTGAAAAGGTAGTAGTAAAATTAAATGAGTTTGCCAAGAAAGTAAAAGAATTATTAGAAAGTATCCAAGAAAATCTTTTTAAAAAAGCTGAAAAGAATCTTTCAGACAATACTTACGAAGTAAAAGACTGGGATGATTTTCAAGATACTCTTACAAAAAATGGTGGCTTTATTCATGCCAATTGGTGTGGATCAAAAGAATGCGAAGCGGAAATAAAAGAAAAAACAAAAGCAACCATCAGATGCATTCCTCTTGAAAGAGGTGAAAAAGACGGGGATTGTATTCATTGTAAGTCTGAAGGAAAACATAAGGCATACTTTGCAATAGCCTACTAATATGTTGCCAAAATATTTCGCAACAAAAAATCTAAACAAAATTAAGGAAGTAAATGCTATTCTTGGCTATGAGCTAGAACAAATAGCTATTGATCTTTATGAGCCACAAGCAATAGATCTCTCTAAGATAATATCAGAAAAAGCTCAAGACGCGTTTAATAAAACTGGTAAAACAGTTCTTGTCGAAGATACCGCAATTGAATTCAATGGATGGAATGGACTACCAGGAGCTCTTGTGAAATGGTTCCTTGATACGGTTGGTAATGAGGGCCTAATTAAAATGATGGCAGGATTTGAAGATAGGTCTGCAGTTGCAAAAACCGCTGTTGCATTCTTTGACGGGGAAAAAACCCATTCTTTCATCGGGACAATAAAGGGAAAGATATCAGATTCTGTTCGAGGAGATGATGTATTCGGATGGGATCCCATATTCATTCCAGACGGTAGCTCAAAAACCTTTGCAGAGATGACAAAAGAAGAGAAGAATGAAATATCAATGAGAAAAAAGGCCCTGGAGTTAATGAAGAAATCGATAACTTCGATAAATTAATTATTTTTAGGATATTATTACATAGCATATCCCCATTTGCCTATATTATTTTCTAACGTATAAATAAAGATTTATTTTATTCTTCCGCTCCTTGAGAGGCACTACTTTTTCAGGTTGCCAAAAAAGAAGAGGCGAAGAAAAGGTAATAATTCTCGCTCCAATTTTAGTTTCTGTTTTAATCTTGTTTTCTAATTTTTTAAACGCTCTTGGGGTTAAAAATAAATAAATAACATCGGCATCTTTTATGTCTGCTTGGTAAAAATCACCTTTATTTATAATCCCATCTTTAATTCTATTAATCAAAAAATTTATTTTAGATAAATAAAAAAGGGGAGAAGAATATTCAAATCCCACTACTTTTGCTCCAAACTCTTTTTCTCCAATTATTAAAACTGTTCCTGTACCACATCCCAAATCATACAATTTTTCACCTCGCTTCAAATCAGCTTCTTTTAGCGCTTTACGAACTATATTTTTAGAAGTGGGTAAAAACGGTGCCCCAGATAAAGCAGCCTTTATTGAACTTGGGGAGAAAAATATAATTAGAAATGGTAAAAAAACTAATAGAATAATTATTAAAGGTGGGGGGGAAATTAGTTCTAACATTTCATTATTATATGTTATAATACCATTTAAATATCGTTTCTGATAGGTTTATCGGTAATAGGCGTACTGATTATCAGTGTGCCACTTTTTAACATTAAATATGATGTCTAATAAAAATTTAGAACCAGAAAACAGGAAAGTGTTACTTGATATGGGTTGTGGTGAGGGAAATGACTCCCTCTTCTTTGCGAATAAGGGATATTATGTGATTGGCGTGGAAAAGGACAAAAAAGTTTTTGAAAAAGCAAAGGAAAGTGTTTTATTAGAAAAGAAAGAGAAATTTATTAAATTATATAACGAAGATATAAGAGAAATTGATTTAAAAGGAAAATTTGATGCCGTTTTGTTTCACTTTGTTCTAATGTTTATGTCAAAAAAAGATGCGCTAGGGTTGATTGAAAAATATTTTAATAAGCTAAACAAGGGAGGCGAGATGTTGATTAAAGTATTAATGTCAGATGATAAAATAGCAGAAAGTCATAAGGGGGGTAAATATTTTTATCCCAAAATAAAAGAGCTGGAAGAGGTGCGAGATAAATATCAAGCAGTCTTTTTGGAATTTAGAAAAAAGAAAGACAACCCTCATGGTAAAAATAAACACCCCCATATACATTCTATCGGTATATTGAAAATAATTAAAAAATAAACTCTTTCTTCTTTAATTATTTTTGGCATATTTATACACATATACATCGTCCTTAATGGTTTGAGGTAAAAACCGTCATATGTGTATGGACATTACCAAAAACTATTGATTATAAAAACAGTTGCGTTATAATCAAGTAAATTCGTCGTTAAAGATTTTAAAAATAATAAATAAAATATGGATTCAAAAAAAAGATTATATATTCTAGCAGGAGCACTTGTTCTATCGTTAATTATCCTTCTTGTAATAGTTGTTTCTCAAGAAAGAGATGCTCAAGTGCCAATCAATGGGATTGCCAATCAAGATGCTATAGCTCCAACTGTTACAACTACAGCTATACCAAACACTAAAAGAGTTTTTGTAACAAGTACCTTGCAAGGTAGTAATTTGGGTGGGTTGGAAGGTGCGGATACTATATGTATGAATAGGGCTTCAGCTGCGGGCTTACCTGGTACCTGGATAGCTTTGCTTTCCACTTATACTATTAATGCTCGATCACGTATCCACTATAACTGGGACGTGTTAAAAAATATGGCTGGGGAAATAATAGCAACCAGCGAAGAAGATCTGTGGGACGGTACATTAAACACAGGAATAATATATGATGAAGAGGGAAAGATAACAACAGGATACGTGTGGACAGGAAGCTATAAAAGCGAATATGGATTTGGTTGTGAGGAATGGTTTGGACCGATGCTTACGACTCAGGAATGGTATGAAAAAGTAGGGCAAGTAGATAAATATGACAACGGCTGGTTTGATGCAAATACAATTAATTGCTTTGATAGTGCGAGGCTGTACTGCGTTGAGCAATAAGTTCTTTGTATTAAGTTCTTTGCCTTGCTCAAAAGTCAACGATGAGGGACTTTTAACGACTAGAATTGGGAATATATATGGAAGCTCAACTTCCATATAATGTCTCATGTTCTCTTTTTGTTTTAAATCTGTTTTTGAACTGGTTTTAGAAGATCAATCAAATAATAAATAGATTTGTATGTTTCTACGGTTAACTCTCCCAAACTTTTGAATCGATTAACATCACCAATATCAACCTTCCAATTGCCAAAGAAAGATTCTTGATTTAATCAGGAAACCTTTTTTGTTTGATTTGCTTTATCTATTTTTTTTGATATAATACTTCTATTATGAAATTTTTTAAAGGGATTAGCGGAATTATTTTTATCTTTGGAATATATGCCTTAGGTGCTTTTTCTGGTTACCTGTTAAGTCAAAATAATATAATTCAAAGATATCAACAGCCAGAAGGAGCAGATTTTACTATATTCTGGGAAGCATACAATACTCTGAAAGATAATTATGTCTTTCCTGATAAAATCAATCATCAAGATATAGTTTACGGTGCAATAGCAGGGATGACTAATGCTCTTTCAGATCCACACACTAGTTTTTTTACTCCAGATGACACTAAAAGATTCTTAGAAAATACCGATGGGCGTTTCGAGGGAGTTGGAATGGAGGTAGATATACGTGATAATCAATTTCAGGTTGTAGCTCCACTTAAGGGAACTCCAGCAGATAAGGCTGGTATGATGGCTGGAGATAAAATATTAAAGATAGACGGTGTTGAAACTGATGGCCTTTCTGTTGAAGAGGCTATAGGAATGATAAGAGGGCCAAGAGGAACTAAAGTTGTTTTAACGGTATTAAGAAGTGAATGGGATAAATCACGAGAAGTAGAGATTATTAGAGATACAATAGTTTCACCATCATTGGAGTGGGAACTATTAGAAGGCAACATTGCCCATATTAGCTTTTATCATTTTCATCGAAATACGGATTCCAATTTTAGAGATATAGCTTTAGATTTAATTAATAGTCCGGCTAAAGGATTAATCTTAGATTTAAGAAATAATTCAGGAGGATATTTAGACGTTTCGCAGAATATTGGAGGATGGTTTTTAAACAGGGGGGATGTTTTTGTGATAGAAGATGATGGTCGAGTTATGCATGAATTCAGGTCAAAAGGAAATGGCAGTCTTTCTCATTATCCTTTAGTTGTTATTATGAATCAGGGATCAGCATCTGCTTCTGAAATTTTAGCGGGTGCTGTTAGGTATCATAATAATGCGCTTATTGTCGGTGAAACTTCTTTTGGAAAAGGATCTATACAAAAGCTAAAAAAATTACGGGACGGGTCATCAATTAAAATAACTATTGCTAATTGGTTGACTCCAAATGGATACACTATAACTAAAAAAGGATTAACTCCAGATTATGAGGTAGAGATGACCATTGAGGATTACGAAGCTGGACGAGATCCTCAGTTAGACAAAGCTATTGAAGTAATGCGGGGAATGATATAAAATAACGGTAAAATAAATCAAAAACATGAAAGTAATACTTATTAAAAACGTTGAAAAAATCGGTAAGAAATATGATGTTAAGGAAGTTAAGGACGGTTATGCGATGAATTATTTAATACCTAATAATTTGGCTCGTCCAGCGACCAGAGAAGCTCTCCAATGGTTAGATATTCAATTAGAGACAGACCAAAAGAAGCAAGAAGATAGCCTAAAAAAGGTTCAGGCATTAGTTTCAAAAATTGATGGACTAGAGGTTTCTTTTGATGTGAAGATTGGAGAAAAAGATCAATTATTTGAATCAATAACTGCTGTTAAGATTAAAGAAAAGTTAAAGGGAATGGGTTTTGAAGTGGATAAGAACCAAATTGAATTAAAGGAGCCAATAAAGAAATTAGGTGAATTTAATGTAAAATTATCTTTTGAACATAACTTGGAAGTATCTATAAAAGTTCTAATAAACGAAGAAAAGTAGCTATTTGTAGTTATCTGATAGTCATCCTAAACGTTGTCTCTCATGTATCTATGATATCTATTTATTTTTATGCCAAGAATAATATTTGTCGCAGGCGGTGTTATGTCCGGAATAGGAAAGGGGATTACAGTCTCAAGTATTGGAAGAATATTACAAAGCAGGGGATTTAAAGTTACAGCAGTTAAGATAGATCCTTATGTTAATGTGGATGCCGGAACCATGAATCCAATTGAACATGGCGAAGTCTTTGTTACAGATGATGGCATAGAATCAGATCAAGACATCGGTAATTACGAGAGATTCTTTTCAGATGATTTGTCAAAAGACAATTACATGACTACTGGAAAGGTCTATCTCGAAGTAATCAAAAGAGAGAGGAATTTGGGATATAAGGGAAAGTGTGTAGAAGTTGTTCCTCATATTCCAAACGAAGTTATAAATAGAATCTTAAAAGCCGGTAAAAATAAAAAACCAGACTTTATTCTAGTTGAAATTGGAGGAACAGTAGGGGAATACCAGAATCTTATCTTTCTTGAAGCAGCCAGAATGATGCGTTTAAAAACCCCTAAAAAGGTCCTCTTTGTCTTAGTCAGTTACCTTCCCATTCCTTCTATGATTGGAGAGATGAAGACTAAGCCAACTCAGAATGCAGTAAGAACATTAAATGAAGCAGGGATACAGGCAGACATAATATTAGGAAGATCTAGTCTTCCCATAGACGTCCCTCGAAAGAAAAAAATATCTACTTTTTGTAATATTGATCCAAAGGATGTTATTTCAGCTCCAGATTCAGATTTGATATATGAAATCCCCCTTAACCTTGAAGAAGAAGGTTTAGGAGATCGTATTCTAAAGAAATTTAATTTAAGAACCAAGAAGAAGGACATTGGGCAGTGGCAGTCTATGGTTAAGAGAATAAGAAGTGTTAAAGAACCAGTTAAAATAGCTATAGTAGGAAAGTATTTTGAATCAGGAAAATTTACTCTATCTGATTCATATATTTCTGTTATAGAAGCCGTTAAGTATTCAGCGTGGAGTAATAACAGAAAGCCTGAAATATCATGGCTTTCAGCTGAGGAGTATGAAAAGAACCCGGATAAATTAAAAGAGTTGTTGAATTATGACGGAATAATTGTACCGGGTGGTTTCGGTAACCGAGGGATTGAGGGCAAGATTAAAGCAATAGAATTCTGCAGAAAGAAAAAGATACCTTTTTTTGGCCTTTGCCTGGGTATGCAATTAGCGGTCATTGAGTTTAGTAGAAACGTTTGCGGATTAAAAGATGCTAATTCAAGAGAAATGAATCCCGATTCTTCAAATTTGGTAATTGATATAATGTCAAAACAGAAGAACCTTGTTAAGAATAAGCAATACGGAGGAACTATGCGACTTGGATCCTATCAATGCGAACTAAAGAAGGACACAGTTAGTGCCAAAGCATATGGTTCATTAGAGATATCAGAAAGGCATAGGCATAGATATGAATTCAATAATGACTTCAGAGATCTTTTAGAATCTAAAGGAATGATTCTTGCTGGCATTAACAGAGAAAATGATTTAGTTGAAATAATTGAAATTAAAGATCACCCCTTTTTCGTTGGTACACAATTCCACCCTGAATTTAAAGCAAGACCATTGAGCCCACATCCGTTATTCAATCAGTTTATAAAAGCTTGCTTAAAAAGATAAAAATCGATATAAATATATCGGTTTTAAGAATTTTATCAAAAAAGAAATTATCCGACTGGATTAACGCTGACAACTTTTACAACTCTACTTTTACCATCAAATCCTTTCTTTTTCTTTGTGCTAAACTTTACTAAACCATTGATGAGAGAAAAAAGAGTGTCGTCACTTCCTTTTTTAACATTGACCCCAGCAAGGAATTTTGATCCCCTTTGACGAATAATGATAGAACCAGCCCTTGCTTTCTGACCTTCATATAATTTGACCCCCAGATATTGAGGTTGAGAATCTCTTCCCAATTTAGTTGTTCCCGATGCTTTTGTCGTTGCCATATGTTTTAAAGTATTATAATAAAAATGTTATCAAAAATATTAAAATTTGTCAAAGATTATCAAGATGATATTATCTTGTTTCTAGGAGTAGTCTTAGTGTCCTTTTTGGCCTTTGCATTGGGATATATTACTGCCAAAAATCAAGAAAAGCCCCATCTTGAATTCGAAGAATTCATATATGAAAAATCCGGAACATATAGGTATCATAGTTGATGGAAACAGGAGATGGGCTAAAGAAAGAGGTCTTTTTCCATTTCAGGGTCATCAAAAAGGCCTAGAAACAGTAAAAAAAATTATTGCTCACGCTCAAAAAGAGGGGGTAGCTATGCTGACTCTTTTTATTTTTTCAACTGAAAACTGGAAGAGATCTAAGGAAGAAATCAAAGTTTTTATGGGATTAATTGATAAATTCTTTAAAAATGAATTTAAAAACAAGAAGAATCCTCTATTTGAACGTATAAAAATAAAGGTAGTAGGGCGTAGAGATGACCTTTCAAGTAAATTAAAGAATATTATAAAAGAAGTTGAATCAAGTACTAAGGATAATAGGGGAATGATTCTAAATCTAGCATTTAATTATGGAGGAAGAGATGAAATTGTTTACGCAATGCAAAAAATATCAAAAGAGGGGACTTCTCCGGATAATATAACTGTGGAATTGGTTCAAAAACACATGATGGTTCCTGACCTTGATATTATTATAAGGACTGGCAAGGAACAAAGAATATCTAATTTCTTTATTTGGCAAGCCGCTTATTCTGAATTATTCTTTCTCAACAAATACTGGCCTGAATTTAATGAAAAAGATTTTACTGCCGTTTTAATTGATTACGCCAAAAGGCAAAGAAGATTTGGTAAGTAGTTATTTCTCAATGTCCCCTCCTCCATGGAATTTTCGATGAATATCTTTTAGTCGCTTACTGGTGACATGAGCATATATCTGGGTTGTAGCTATATTCTTATGACCCAAAAACTCTTGAACTTCTCTTAGATCAACACCTTGAGATAAGAGATCGGTAGCAAAGCTATGCCTTAATGTATGAGGAACGGTAAATGAAGGAAGTCCTGACATTACAGTATATTTTTTAACTATATTTTCTACAGAACGGACCGAAAGCCTTTTGGATGCATTTTTTGGCCCTTTATAATTAATAAATAGGGCTTTTTCTTTGTCATTTCGGGTATTCAAGTACTCCTTAAGACCTTTTACGGCTCTAGAAGAGATATAAACGGGTCTGGGACGATTTCCTTTACCTATTACTACAACCTCTAGATCTTCGGTATTATCTTCTATTTTAATTTGGTCACGATTAAGGCTTACTAGCTCAGATATACGTAGTCCGGTAGAAAAAAAGGTTTCTAAGATCGATCGGTCCCGTAATCCCATTAGAGTAGAGGGGTTAGGGGAGCCAAGTAATTTTTTTATTTGATCAAGGTCAAGAAACTTAACAGCTCTTTCATCTGATTTTAATTTAACTAATTTTATTTTTTCTGCAGGAAATGATTGAATATTTCTGTCTGTAAAAAACTTCAACAAATTCCTAAGAGCTATCAGGTAATAGTTTTGGCTAGTTTTCTTGAGTGGTTCTTTTGTTTTAGAATTTATTCTTTGAGATAAGTATACTCTAAAATTCCAAACGTTTTCTTCATTTAGTTCGTGCGGTTTTATATTCTCTAAATTATTTTTTTTTAGCCAGGAAAGAAAACGATCTAGGAGGCGTGAATATGTTTCTTGTGTTCTATTACCAAGGCCTTTCTCTATATCTAAATAGTCTAGAAAGTCTCTAATATGGTCTTTTATGGGCTTGTCGCTTTTTTGCATAGACTAGACTTCGATAAAGTTATATTATACGAAGTATAACATATTATAATTGATTTGAGTATATTCCCCACCATTTTTCTATTTTTCTATTCTTAGTCCTTCTAGTATTCTTTGCCAAACACTTTTACTAACCTGTTTGGCGCTTTCTCTTATTTCTTCTTTTTCTCTTTTTAATTCTTCATCTAAAACTTCTCTTTTACTTTCCACATAATTTTTAAATGGCCTATTTATCTTTTCCCAAATATTTATGAATAATGGCGCAATGTAGCGATCCCAGGGCCTTTTTAGTGTGTAAAATATGTTAGTCCATATTGGAATTGCATCTTGTAATCCTTCTCGTATAAATCCCGGAATCATTTTTGATATCCCTTCTCCTAATTTTTGTGCCTCTTCAATTGTTTCGGGATGTTGAATATCAGTTTGAATAGAAAACGCTACAAAAGGAGTTAATGAAATTATGAGCATTAAGATGACCAATTTTTTCATAGTAATAATGTTTTTGCTTTTCTGATTCTTTCAAGAGACTTTTCTTTTCCTAATATTTCAGCAACTTCAAATGGTCCTGCCGAGGCGCTTTTCCCGGTTAAAGAAACTCTTAGGGGCCAAAGAATACTTCCCCTATCTCCTATTCTATCAGTCTCTTTTATCAGCTCTTCTTGAATGTTTTCTTTATTCCAATTCTGTATTTCAGACAATATTTTTTCGGATTTGTCAAGCGAAGATATTATCTCTTCATTATTCATTTGTTTCCAATTTAACAATTCTTTATCATATTGTATATCTTTTACAAAAAGGAAGTCAGCGAATTCAGAAATCTCGGATAATTTCTTCAACCTTTCTTGGTGTATTGAGATTGCGTTTTTAATAAAATCTCTTTTAGTTATCCCCTCTTCTTCCTCTATTAATTTTGACTCTATAAGATATGGGATGCATAAATCAGTTAGCTCATCAATATTTTTTTGTCGGATATAATATCCATTCAAAAATTCTAATTTTTTAATATTAAAAACTGCTCCAGATTTTTGAACTTTATCGATTGAGAAATCTTTTATTAATGATTCTATTGAATATATTTCTTTTTCTGTTCCCGGATTCCAGCCTAGGAAGGCGATAAAATTAACCATTGCTTCCGCAAGATAACCTTCTTTTTTGTAATCATTTACAGCAACTGCCCCATGTCTTTTACTAAGCTTACTTTTATCGGTAGCAAGGATTAATGGAAAGTGAGCATATATTGGTAATGGTATATTAAGTACTTGAGCAATCATTATCTGTTTGGGAGTATTAGATATATGATCTTCGCCTCTAATAACATGAGTGATTTTCATTTCAAAATCGTCAATAACTACGGCTAGATTGTAGAGAGGATTATTCAAGTCTCTTGCAACTACTATATCCCCTATTTCGTTAGAATCAAATTCTATGTCACCTCTTATTAGGTCATTAAATTTTATCTTACTAGATTGTGATCTTAATCTAATAATAGATTTTTTCCCCTGGCCAATATTTTCACTTACTTCTTGAGAAGAAAGTGTTGAACATTTCTTATTATACTTTGGTGCTTCCCCCCTCGACATCTCATATTGTCGTTGAGCCTCTAATTCCTCTGGGGTACAAAAACAGTAATAAGCCTTATCTTCATCTATTAGCCTTTGAATATGAATAGAATATATCTTAGATCTTTCGCTCTGACGATAGGGTCCAAAAAGTCCCTTATACTCTCCATTATCTGGACCTTCATTCCAATCAATTCCTAGCCACTTTAAACCTTCAATAATTTCTTTCTCAAATTCGGGCCTAGATCTTTCTTTGTCTGTGTCTTCTACTCTTAAGACAAAGGTTCCATTTTTATTTTTAGCGAAAAGATAATTAAAGAGGGCGGTTCTAGCTGATCCAATATGTAAAGAGCCAGTTGGTGATGGAGCAAACCTTACCCTCACATCACTTTGACGAAGTAGTTCTAGGGCTTTTGTTTTTAGTTCATTGTTTATACTTTCCATAATTAAAAATTTATCGTAAAAATTCTACAATATATTCAGCTATTATTCTTGCTGATCTGGGTTTTGAAAACTCTTTAGCTTTCTCTTTCATACTTTCCATACTCTTTGGACTATTAATTAATCCAATTAGTTTTTGTAAGAAAAAATGAGGAGTGAGATTATCTTCTTCCATTACCAATCCTGCTCCATAATCTGAATAAGCATATGCATTCTTAGCTTGATGGTTTTGGGCCGATTCAGGTATTGGAATTAGGATGCTTGGTTTACCAAAAGAAGCAATTTCAAATATACTTCCTGATCCGGACCGACTAACAACAATATCGGCCATAATGTAGGCTGATTTTAGCTGGCTTTCATTCATAAAACCAAAGAGATGATAATGTTCTCTCATACTTTTTGACACTAAAAATTCAGCTTGTAATTGAATGTTTTCAAAATTATTTAACCCACATTGATGTATGATTTCAAACTTATCCAATAGTTGGGGTAGTATCTGCATAATAAGATCATTAATTCTTTCACTTCCCTGAGATCCTCCAATAATGAAAATTATTGGCTTATCGGATTTGATGCTTAAATTTCTTTTTAGTTCTCCTTCAGTGGGCGGCTCCAGTAATTCTTTCCTTATGGGATTGCCTACGAAAATAAGCTTTTCTGGAGGAAAATATTCTGTCTTTGGAAAGGAAGAAAATATTTCTAACGCAAACTTATTTATTTTCTTATTAGCTAGACCAGGAGCAACATCAGACTCATGTAGGAATATAGGGACTTGAAGTAATTTACCGGCAATAATTGCTGGCACTGATCCATGGCCTCCTTTGCTAAAAATTAAATCTGGGGAAAGAAAAAAGATATAATAGAAAGACTGAATAATTCCAATTGGTACCCTGATAGCCATATCTAGTATATTTTGAAAATAATCCAGGAGACCAGCCTGCCTTCTTATTTTCCCAGTCATTATTCTTTTTACATAAATACCTTCATTTTTAAAAAGTTCCTTGGAGAAATCATCTTCTGGGCCAATAAAGCTCATCTCTAAATTTAATGAGTCTATCTCTTTTAATTCTCTTATGATGGCAATAAGGGGGAAAAGGTGTCCTCCCGTTCCACCGCCAGTAAATAGTATTTTCATGCTCTTTTATTCTTGGAAATATTTAACAATAGACCGACTGCCGTTAATTCAGTAAGAAGGTGAGATCCTCCATAACTGATAAAAGGTAAGGGTATTCCAGTAAATGGCAATACGCCAACCACTCCTCCTATATTAACAAAAGCTTGGATAATAATCCAGCTGACTATACCAGTTGACATTAATGAACAGAACATATCGGAGGATTTTTTAATTATACCTATTCCAATCCATAAAAAAAGAATCAATAGAGATATCAAAAGAAGACTACCGATAAATCCTGTTTCTTCCGCAAATGTGGCAAAAATCGTATCAGTCATTGTTTCGGGGAGAAATCCGAATTTCTGTCTGCTCATTCCTAAACCAAGACCAAAGAGGCCACCGGACCCTATTGCAATGAAAGCTTGTTTAATTTGATAGCCTTTCCCCATTAGATCTAGGTCAGGATTTAAAAATGTTAATAATCTATCAACTCTATAGGGTGCTATTTTAATTAATATAGCTAGGGATGCTAATCCGCCTAATCCTAGAGTTATCGTGTGCCAGAGAGGGGTTCCAGTTAAAAAATACATGATAGCAAAAATTGAAAATATAATTACAGTAGTTCCAAAATCAGGCTGAGCCAACAAGAGGGCGGTTGATATGAGAAAGAATGATAATGAAATGATAAAAGCTTTTTTTGTTTCTCTATCTCCTTTTCTATTCTTCTTTTTATTACCAGCTTGATCTGCTACTTTTTCTAGCCAAGCTGCTAAGAAAACGATTAAAATTAGTTTTAAAAATTCAGATGGTTGAATCATTATTGGTCCAATAAGCATCCATCTAGTTGCACCACCAGAACTAAAGCCAAATTTTAAGACAAGGACTAAGAGAACAAGATTTATTCCCAATAATGGTACAGACCATTTTTTTAACAGGTTCAGTTTAACCTTAAAAGCTAAAAATCCTGCCATTATTCCCATTAAGATATGAATAATATGCCTTCCAAGATAATAGTAAGGTGTACCAAAAATTTGCTGAGAGGGCATAGTAGAAACGCTTGCGATAACCACAATACCAATCAATAAAAGGGAGGCAACGGTAAATATTAAAGTATAATCAGATGCGTTTATCTTTTTCATTTTCTAGCATTTCTTTTAAAAAGATTTCCCCTTTGTTTATAGCTCTTAAACATATTAAAGCTTGAAGCTGCTGGAGAAAGAAGACATATCCCCTCTTTTTTAGTTTGAGAGAAACATATTTTAACTGCCTCTTTCATATCATTCGCATTGAATAAATTAACTTTCTTTTTTGATTTTAAGATATCTTCCTCAATTTGCTTACCGGTTTCTGGGAAAAGAATTACATTCCTGATGTTGCTATTTAATATTGCCTCGGATAGTTCTTTGGTAGAAAAGCCTTTATTGACTCCACCGACTATAATAGTGTCTAGTTTTTGACCAAGCTTATCTATGGCTGAAATGGCTGCTTCTGGTATAGTTGCAGCCGAGTCATTATAGAATTCAATACCTTTATATTTACCCACATACTCTAAGCGATGCTTTAGTGGTTTAAATTTATTTATTTCAGAAATAATTAGATTCTTTGGAACACCAAACATTTCTCCGATTATAGCAATCGGCTCCCCGGATATAATTAATTTGTTTTTTACCTTTAAGCGATCTTTATTTGGATCAAATGGTATCTTTTGAGCCTTTGATCCCAAAGCCATTTTTTTTACTTGAGGATCCTTGGAATTGAATATTAAGAAGTCATTATCGTGGAGGGAAGTTATCTTCTTTTTCGCATTAAAATATTCTTCCAAATTTTTATGCTGATC
Source organism: Candidatus Nealsonbacteria bacterium (assembly GCA_019923605.1). Lineage (NCBI taxonomy): Bacteria > Candidatus Nealsoniibacteriota > Candidatus Nealsoniibacteriota bacterium. The sequence continues at coordinate 21,898 of JAHXGM010000012.1, forward strand.
TAAGTGGTCTTTGAAGAAGTTAAGAATAATTGCAACCTGGGGACCCTTGGTTATTGTTTCTAGTTGGAAACTAGATAATTCGTATATATAAATCCTATCTTCTTGATCTTTTAGTAAATAACTTAGAGCGGGTTTCCCTATATTACCCACCAAGAATGACTTTAATCCCTTAGCTTTTAGTATTTTGTAAATTAAAGTTGAAGTTGTGCTTTTTCCCTTGGTTCCAGTAATACCAATAACTAAACCTTTACAATTAGATAAAAATATATCGGCCTGAGATGTTACTATTTGATTCTTCTTTAAGTATGGTTGGATTAAATTTAATGATACGCCAGGTGATTTAATAATAACATCATAATCATTAATATGTTTAAGATAATCATCCCCCAGATGAAGAATGGTATTTTTGGGATTATCTAGTTCTATCTTTTCATTCTTATCAGCTATTCCGATTTTTTGATCAGGAAATTTATTTTGTAAAAAAACGAGAGTATCAATTCCCTCTCTTGCCAAGCCAAGAATCAAAATTTTCTTATTTCGTAAATTTTCTATTTTCATTTCTTTTTATTAAAGAATATCACAAAATCATAGTAAAAAAAAGACCGCATAATTAAATGTGGTTTAACATTATGAATATTGCAATGGCTCTTTTGATTGCTGGGTTAAAATAGATTGAAGGTAGGTTTTGGTCTACCTATGTTATCAGTTAGTTAATGTTGTTTGGATGATGTTGAAGCATAAAACCGAGTATCGCTGGCCTTGCTGAATTTGGAAAAAAACTTGACTTTTTCTCATAGCGGATCTCCTTCCGTCCGCCTCGCATTGAACTGGAGCGGAAGGCATGCCCCGTAGTCCGAACACATAACACTTTATGTGCTTCGGTACTACTGGG
>JAHXGM010000013.1 GCA_019923605.1 Candidatus Nealsonbacteria bacterium
AGAGAAAACAATCAGCCGCGAAGGTTTTTTAATTCCGGAAATTGAAATTTTGTTGATATTGAAATTGTACGCATGGAGTGCTCGGCGCGGGTCTGCTAAAGGGCAAAAAGACGAATTGGATATTTTTAGTTTATTGTTTTTGCCGGAATTTAATTGGCAAAGATGTCTTGATTATACGCGAATTTTTCACCTTGAAAATTATAATGATTTTTTAATTGAATTGGTCAAAAAAACAAAAGAGATAAAAGAACTTGGCGTTAATCAGCAGAAAATGGCAAAAATCCGCAAGAAAATTTTGGGGTTTTTTACGCAATGACTGCAAGAATACTGCCCCAGCAAGTCCATCTTACATTATTTAACGATCATAGAATTGTTCCATCGCTGATTTATGCTGATATAGCTGATCGATACTGATATTAAAATACTGATATAATTAGGAGCGATGAACAAAGTTGATGCCTGCTTTAATAGTTATAATGTTATCGGCGGAAGCATAAAGGAAAAAATTATTGAGCGGGCTCTGATAAAAGAGCTGGTTAGCTAGGGGCTGTCTCTGAAAAATCAAAAAATAGACATATAATAACGAGAAAATCGGCTCTTATTCCCCCGATATAATTATCAATGAATCCATTGTTATAGAATTAAAATCCAAGTCGTTTCTAACAAAAGAAGATGAAAAACAATTTAAAGGTTTAGAATACAAGTTGGACTTTCTTATTAACCGTAAAAATTAGTTATTAAGAGATTTATCCATAGTTAAAAGTTATCAGCATAAATCAGTGTTAGTAAATAATTAGCGTTAGTAAATAATTTGTGTTATAATAACAAAATGATGACAACTCTTCCGGCTATATTTAAATCATTGCTATGGTCTTATGATTTTAATAAGTGCGACCCAATGGCAATTAAGAAAACAGTGATTAAACAAGCCTTGAATTATGGCACTATGGAGCATTGGAGGTGGATTAGCTCGTTTTACGGAGACGAACAGATTCGTGATGTTTTATCTCATATCCAAGTCACGGAAATTAATCCCAAAACGCGAAAACTTGCGGAGATAATTTTTAATTTCAATTCATGGAATTATGCACCAAGAGGCGTTAAATAATAACACTAGGGCCTTATGGGAGAAGTGCGGTTTTTTGGATAACTGTTATCTTGCGGGTGGCACGGCTCTCGCTTTTCAAGTCGGTCATCGTCAGTCCTTTGATTTGGATTTCTTTTTTAACGCACCGATAAAAAAAACGTTGATTCAAACAGTTGAAGAAAAATTTGGGACAGCAGTCGCACCGTCTGTTAAAACCGCGGGTGAATTAACAGTGCTGATTTCGGGAGTAAAGGTAACTTTCCTGTATTATCCGTTTCCGTTGTTGGATAAGACGGTGTCAACCGATATAGTGCCGCTTGCGAGCGTTCGCGATATTGCTTCTATGAAAGCGTATACCCTAGGCCGCAGGCAATCGCTTAAAGATTACGCTGATTTATATGTTATTCTTTCTAAAAATTTGGTCTCGCTTAGCATGATAATAAAAGATGCTAAACAAATATACGGCGAAGCGTTTAATGACCGCCTATTTCTTGAACAGCTATTGTATACTGACGATCTTGAGAAAGAGCCGATTAATTGGCTCGTGAAAAGCATATCAGAAGAAAAAATGAAAGAGTTTTTTGAAAATCTTGTCAGAGAAGAGAAAGGGGAGCTATGGCTATCAAGCTAACCAGTTGTTCAAGCCAAGGAACATAATTGACAGTTAATTAATTGTAATTTTGCGTCCATAACTCCCGATAAATTGTTGTTGAGTTTGGCATTAACAAATCGCATCAGAGCATCAACCTACTCTCTTTTTTTAATCCTCCGTGATCTGGCTAACCGTATGCGTTGCTTTTTTGCCATTCTAAAACGATCGCATACGCTTGAGTCGGGTTTTTCTTGCACATTTGTTGAAATAAATTAAAATAAATAGTAATATGATTATTATGAAAATTATTTATAACCGGGCAATAAAAATATTACTTCTATCTTTATTGGTTTTTTCCCTTTCCTCAACTCCCACTTATGCGTTAGTTGAAGGGTCTATTACTAATTTTAATGTGGAGAGTTCTCACGACCTTAATAGTCGTTCACAGCTATCTGCAATACTGCAAAGAATTACCAATAGGATTAACTTTTATGTTGAAAGTAATTGGTGGCATGGCTTAACCAATTCCAGAAGATCCGATTTGTTAAATAGTATGAGTATTTTAAGCAATGAGTTTGAGAATAGAATTTATCCGCTTTTGACTTCTGAGTTTGGACTTGATCCAATTCATCCAGTTGACCGAAGCGGTAGGACCAGTGTTCTTTTTCATCGAATGAAAGCTAATATCGGCGGTTATGTTAATACCGGAGATTTTTTCACTGTCTTTCAGGCTCCTCGTTCTAATCAAAAGAATTTAATATATATTAATTCAAATTTTATTGACTCTGCTTTTATAAAAGGGTTTTTGGCTCATGAATTTATGCACGTGATAACCATGGCTCAAAAAGAAAAGAATCATAACATTCAAGAAGAAATTTGGCTCAATGAAGCAAGAGCTGAATATGCATCAACCTTTTTAAATTATGATAGTAAAGCAGCCAACAATATTTTAAGAAGAAAGAATGCCTTTATTAATAATTCTCATTTCTCTTTAACCGAATGGCTTAATAGGTCCGGAGATTATGGAATTGTAAATGTCTTTACTCAGTACTTAGTTGATCATTACGGAGTAGATATTCTTTCTGATTCTTTAAAGTCTAATAAAACAGGGATTGAAAGTATTAACTTTGCCTTAAAGAAGAATGGGTTTGTGGAAAACTTTTCTGATATTTTCACTGATTGGACAATAGCTGTTTTAGTAAATGACTGCTCCTTGGGATCAAAGTATTGTTTCAAGAACAATAATTTAATTGATTTAAGGATTGTTCCTTCAACTACTTTCCTACCCACTGAACATGGGAGCTCACTATCTTCAAGGAGTGCTACTAAGAATTGGGCTGGTAATTGGCATCGATTTGTAGGGGGTAAGGGGAATTTAAGGTTAGATTTTTCTCTTGAAGACAACCAGAATTACCGAATGCCGTATCTGTTATGTGTTACTGAAAGTAATTGTTCGGTATATTTTGCTGAAATTAAAAATGACGGAAGGTCAGTTATTGAAATTGAAGACTTTGGAGATAAATACTTTTCTTTGACCATTATGCCTTCAGTTCAGCATAAAATGAGTGGATTTAACGGATCTGAAGCAAACATCTTCTATAACTGGACTATTGTAACTGAATTTGTTGAAAATATACCAGACCCAACTCTTCAAGAGCTTTTAAATACCATTCAGACATTAACTCAAGAGGTTGAAAGGCTTAGAGGATTATTATTAGCAAGGAGAAACAACCAGTCTTGTTCTTTAACCGTTAATCTTTTTGTTGGAGTTTCTAATCCTGATCAAGTCAGATGCTTGCAACAAATATTAAGAGACCAAGGTCCAGGTGTTTATCCAGAGGGACTGGTAACCGGCAGATTTCTTTCTTTAACCAGAATGGCCGTTATTCGTTTTCAGGAGAAATATGCTTCTGAAGTTTTAACACCACTTGGGTTGACTTCTGGGACTGGATTTGTTGGCCAGAAGACAAGGGAAAAAATGAATCAACTTTCAAGGTAATTTTATCATTATTGTGATATAATAATCGTATGAACGAAGAAATAAATAAGATAATGGAGATTCCCGGGAATACTAAAGGAGCCGTTATTCTTGCCGATTTAGAATACATTAGAAGAAAGGCTGGTCAAGAAAGTTTAGATAAAATAGAGGAAGCTTTGGCAAAGCTTGGTCACCCTATTGATTTCAAAAGCATTCGTCCCTTTGAGGAATACAAAGAGGCTCACATTGTTTCTGTATATGTTCTTTTAAGAGATATGCTTGGATGGAGCGAAGAAGATATTGAAAAGATGGGTGAGGATTCAGCAAAAATATCTTCAGTTGTTAGAATTTTTGTGAAGTTTGTACCTTTTTCCAAGATTGTCAAAGAAGGCTCTAGGTACTGGAGCCAACACTTTGGTTTTGGATTTTTGGAAGTGGAAAGTAATGAAGTTGAAAAATCTTTAAAAGTAATGGTAAAAGGGTATAATTTTCATCCTTTGGCCTGTGCTTGCCATCGGGGATATTTTAGAACTATGGCTCATTTCTTAATAAACGGAAAAGATATTGATTTAAAAGAAGTGAAATGCACACATAGGGGCGATTCACATCACGAATATTTAATAACATGGAAGTAACAGATAAAAAAAGCTTGAAAGATGAAATTCAAGCCATATCTGAAACAAAAGGGAATGTTAAGGGAGAACTTCTTCGTTCCTATTTCAAGTACATAAAAATAAAGGAAGGTGATGAGGGGGTGGCTAAAGTAGAGAAAATGACAAAAGAGATTGGTTTTTCTTTTAAAGGAAGCGATATCATGCCTTTTCATTGGTACCCAGCCTTCTATGAGCCAATGATTGTTCTTGCAGCCAAAGAGGCCTTTAACTGGACCGATGAAGATGTTTTTGAATTAGGATTCAACATCGTTAAATTTTCTCTTTTAGTCAGAACAATGTTGCAACTCTTTGTTTCGCCAGAAAAACTTTTCAATCAGGCTCGCAAGTATTGGAATCAGAACTATGACTTTGGAGATCTTGAATCAGCTGAGATGGAGAGGGGGAAGAGCTACACCTTGAGGATTAAAGGGTACAAGATCCATCCGATTGCTTGTATTTATAATGCTGGCTATATGCTAGGTATGACCCAATTAACCACTAAAGATAAATTAGAAATTAGGGAAGTAAAATGCACCGCTAAAGGTGACGATTACGATGAATTTATAATAACTTATAAGGAATAATATTATGGAAAACAACAAGAGAAAAATAACTAAGGTAGTAATTCCAGCCGCTGGTCTTGGAACTCGCTTTCTTCCGGTCACAAAATCAGTTCCCAAAGAAATGCTTCCAATCATTGATCGTCCAGTGATTCAGTATGTGGTTGATGAAGCTGTTGCCTCGGGCATAACTGATGTTATTATAGTTACTAGTTGGCAAAAGAAAACTATTGAAGACTATTTCGATTATTCCTTTCAGCTTGAAGCTAATTTAGAAAAAAACGGAAAAGACAAAGAGCTTCAAGAAGTTCAGAAAATTGCCGGAATGGCTAACTTTATATACATCCGTCAGAAAGGCCCTTATGGTAATGCTACTCCAGTTCTTTGTGCCAAGAGCCTGATTAATGAAGACGAGGACTTTGTTGTTATGTGGGGAGATGAATTTATCTATGCCAACCCACCAAGATTGAAGCAAATGATTGATGTCTATAATAAATATGGCGGTGCGGTAATTTCAGCGGTCAGAGTTGATGATCCGAGCAGATATGGTATTGCTGATATTGAAGAGGTAGAAGGGGGAGTTTTTAAAATTAAAAAGATTGTTGAGAAGCCGGCTCCCGGAGAGGCACCTTCTAATTTAGCGGCTCATGGGGCGTACATTCTTCCTGGCAGGATATTTCCTCTAATTGAACGTCTTCATCCCGGTAAATCAGGTGAATTTTGGCTCACCGGGGCCATTGAGAGGTTGATTGATAGCGGTTATCCGGTCTATGCTTGTGAGATAAAGAACGGAAAATACTATGATGCAGGCAACAAGTTAGACTATATTAAAGCCAATGTTGATTTTGCTCTTAGGAGGGATGATCTTTCTGAAGAAATGAAGAAATATATTCAGCAAAAATCAAAGGAATTATAGTACATGACAAGCCAATTCATTAAAAATATTTCAGGCATGCTGATTCTCTGATATGAAAGAAGACGATTTTAAACGCAAAAATATCAAGTTTTTTGTTCTAGGATTTCTTTTACTGCTTTTAGTTTTTTTTTCCATAAGGGCGATGCTTTCATCGGAAGAAGTAGACATCTCTTTTTATAAAGGGGAGCTTGAGAAATACCAAGAATTAATTGAATTGAGAAAAGACACAGCGATATCTATTGTTGGACCAAAAGCCAATGATTTTTATCGAAGTTCACAAATGACGGAAGTAGTTCTTTTGGAAAGGGATCTTTCAATAGTTGATTTTGAGATATATTTAATAAAGGCCTCTGATTACATAAATTATCCCGATTGGCACGAGGTGATAAAAATACCACTTAGTAATAATGGAAAAAGAAATAACAGGTGGTTTCAAAAAATTGTTCCGTCAGACTATCTTTCAGGGATATATGTCTTAACTGCTAGAGCAGAAGATAGTGATGGTAACAAATATTATGACCAGATATTACTAGGATTAATTAGTGCAAGAGAGGATAACTTCTTAGAAGTCATTTTCCCCAAAGAGGGAGCTTCTTTAACTGAACCATTAACCATTTCAGGAAGATTTAGCTCAGACCGATTGGTTAAAATATCCAGCGGAATGAAAGGGGGTAATTTAGGTAATGAACCGTTAAATCTTTGTGAGGCAGAAATCAGAAACCAATCTTGGGAGTGTTCTCTTAATCCGTTTATGATAGCTTCAGCTGGAGAATACAATCTTTGGACCCTATTAATAGATGATACGGGTAATTCAAAGATAGTTGAGCTTCCGGTAAGAGTTGATTCAACTATTAATTTACTTCCTTTAGAGTCAGACGAAGCCCATATCCGTGTTGGAGAATTAACCAAGATAGGGATTCTATCCGGAGGAATGGATCTTAACTTAGAATCAATTTTTCTCAAACTGAGCTATGATCCCAGTAAAGTTAGGATTGTTGATGTGAAAAAAGGTGCTCTCTTTTTTCAGGAAGGAGTACAAACTGAATTTAATTATGACATCGGTCATGAAGAGGGAGTAATTATTATTGGAATTGAAAGAAGAACCAGAGTTCCCCTTAATCGTTATGGAGGGATAATGGCTGAGATTGTTGTTGAGGCTATTCCGGGAACAAGACTGGGAATGACTCATATTGGATTTCTTGAGACCAATCTTTTTGATTCAGAAGGTAATGAAATAATCCATATTGCCAGAGGACAGAATTACTTCATAGAAGCTTTAAGGTAGTAATATGAATAAAATAATTAAAATTACATTATTTTTTCTAACAGCAACTTTTTTGTTGTGGTTTTTCTTTTTTAGATCGTCTGAAGACGTGATAGCCCCACACTTAGAAGAAATAACAGAAGAATCTTTAATAGACTTTTCCTTAGAAGAAAGAAATATATATGAAGAAAATGAAGAATTAATGTATAGGGTAAATATTTCTTATCCCTATTTCACAAATGATGATTTTAACCGGGTTAATCGGGAAATAGAATTAATTATTGACATTATTCTTTCTGAGTTTAAAGAACTTGCCGTTTTGCCCATAGCTAATGATTTTGGGTTAGATAGCTCTGAATTAAACGTTGACTATGTCCTTGCCCGAAATGACGGAAAAATATTTAGCGTTGAATTTATAATCCATAGCGCTTATCTTGGAGCACCTCGTCCAATCATTGATTACATTTCCTTTAATTATGATATGGAAAGAATGAGAAAGATTGAAATAACTGATTGTTTTGATGATTTCATCTTTCTTTCCGAATATGTTAAGGGACAACTTTCTAATAAATTAGGGGATTCTTTTTTTGAGAGTGGAGTAGAACCATTGTCTAGAAATTACAGTAAGTTTGTCATCAAAGATAATCGTTTAGAAATAATTTTTGGTTATCATCAAGTTGCACCACGGGCAATGGGTCCAATCAGAGCTAATATATATTTTTCTGATCTTAGAGAGCAAATGATATGTAATCTTGAATAAAATGGAACAATACTTTTACGATCTTCATTGCCATACAGTTGATTCAAGGGATTCTATTGCTAAGTTGAAATCTTTAGTTGAAGTTGCCAAGATTAGAGGATTGGACGGTATTGCCATTACTGATCACAACAAGACTTACAAGGGACCACTTAATATTGATGGAATTGAAATAATTCCCGGAAACGAATTAACCTTGAAGGGAGGGGGCCATCTCCTATTATACTTCATTACAGAAGAAATGCCTCAAGGATTAATTTTAGAAGAAGCAGTTTCTATAGCAAAAGATCAAGGAGGTTTCGCTGTTTTGGCTCATCCATTTAGAAGCGAACATGGATGGATAAAAAATAACCTTGGTAATCCTGAAAAAATAAAGAGAGGACTTGAAATTGTTGATGGACTGGAATCAGGAAATGGTTCGGACCCTCAAAAGTTAAGAAATATGATAATGAAAACAAAGGAAGATAACAGCGGAATTTCTTTATTCTTAACTGCCGGATCGGATAGCCATATGCCAGCTCAAGTTGGTCTTGCGGCCACTAAGGTCAATCAAAGACTGACTAAAGATAATTTTTCAGATGTTTTAATGAGTGGCGAAATAATTGTGAGAACGGAATTTCAACGATTCGGGGAGAAAATATGGCTTTTTAAAAAATACATTTTCTTAATTAGTCAAATTACCATGATTAATAGGTCAGAAAAAATGAAGAATCTTTTTTACAATATTTTTGTTAGAAATTATTTTAGAGTACATAATATTGCTCTTGGTAGAATTAATTTTAATTATAAAAAATAAAAATATGATTTTTTTCTTTTTTGGGTTTTTGGGAGGAGTGTTAAGGGGAACTATGGGAGTAATAAAATATACCCAGTCATATAAAGATGTTGAAATAAGGCCAATATATTTTTCTGGCACAGTCATTTTTTCTGGCTTTATTGGAATGATTTGTGCTTGGATAATAAGTGATATGGGAATAGCGATTATGGGAATAGAAGAATTACCATTAAGTTTTGCTCTAATTGCTGGTTACGCCGGAGGCGATTTTATTGAAAATATCTTTAAGATAGTTATCAAGAAAACCGATATTTTTAGTTTTAGCAAGGTAGTAAAGTGAAATAGTTTAGGAAAATATTGGGCACACTTTTAGATACGTTATGTTATCCTGTACAAAAATGTACAGGATAAATAAATGATTATGAAAAATTTTCTAAAATGAGGAAATATTTGAAAGAAGAAGTTCTTAAATTCATAAAAGCCGAGATTGGAAAGTCATAAGTGGAAATTTAAATTAATGAGGTCGGGAGTCGTAAATAATATATTCTTTGACTTTAAATTCATCCCTGCTCAAATTAGAATATATATCGTTTTAACCCTGCTCAAATTATTCCCAGTTCCTTCGTAAAAAATAAGGTTCTGTTTGTTAAAATAGATAAAACATATTAACTATTGACATCTATTAGCCATTATATATACTTTAGATATATGAAAACAGTAATCAATATTAAAACTGAAAAGGAAATAAAGAATAATGCGCAAAAGCTTGCCAAGGAGATGGGTTTTTCTTTGACTGCGGTTATTAACGCTCATTTGAGGCAGTTTATTAGAAGCAAAGAGCTTTGCGTTAGCGTTGTTCCAAAGATGTCTCCGAGGTTGGAGAATCTTTTAGGCAAAATAGAATTTGATATTCAGAGAAATAAAAATATTTCCCCTTCTCTTTCCTCTCAAAAGAAGCTTAAAAAATATTTTGCTTCTTTGTAAATTCTTTATGAAAATTCAATTTCATAAAAATTTTGAAAAGCAATATAAAAGATTGAGGAAAAGAGAGCAGCGAAAGACGCAAGAAAGATTAGAATTATTTTTAGAAAATCCATTTGATCCTCGGCTTAATAACCATTCTTTGAAAGGAAAATATGTTGATTATCGGAGTATCAATATATCAGGGGATCTAAGGGCTATTTATAAATTTTTGAGTGAAGAAGAATGTGTCTTTGTTGTTATAGACAATCATAGTAATTTGTACTTTTAAGGTAGATAAATAAAGTCAGGTTTGTTTTTCTTTTCATCCCTGCTCAAATTAGAATATATATCGTTTTAACCCTGCTTAAATTATGGATATTCAAGAAAAGAAATTAAAAGAAATTTTAATAAGTCAGCTCGAAGAATACCAACAATCTACTGTAATTAATTTCGGTTAGAAATTAAATGATTTAATCGACACCTCTACGGTTAGATTTTAGATAATTTAATACGCCGTTGGTTTTAAGTTTTAAAACACGGCTAAGGAAATTTTTCTTATCTATTTTCAAAATCACGAAAATGAACGCCCACATTAAATGATTTAACCGTAGCTATATAAAAAATATTAATCATTCGCTCTAATATCCTATAATACAGAAAGGACACAATGCTTGTCAAAACAGATTGTCTCCCATTTAATTTATGATATAATTACTTTTAAGGTAGGTCGAATGACTTTTCCTGCGAGTCTAAGATTTGGTGGTGTTATATTCTTTGTTACAATCGATAATCATATCAAAATGATACGATTCAATGGTATAAATGATACGAAAAAATGTTTAAACCAAACAAAAGAGAGCAAAATATTGTCACTATACTGATTAGGGGTAAATCTATGCGGTCATCGGATATTCATAGTGTTTTGAAAGACAAAGAGGACGTATCTCTTGTTACTGTAAAAAGAATTCTTTCAGAGATGGCTGACAAAGGACTTTTGACGGTTTTCGGATCGGGAAGATCCACAAATTATCAGGCTACTTCGCTTGGAAGAATCTTTTATGAAATTAACACCAAGGAATATCTTTCCACCGAGCCGGATAAAAGATACGGGCTGGATGGATATAATTTTGATTTGTTTTCTTCTTTTCCTAAAGAAATTTTCCTCAAAGAAGAGATAAAGAATATGGAGGATTTTACTGTGGAATACAGAAAAAAGGTAAAAAAAGCCTCTCTCACAATCAGAAAAAAAGAACTGGAACGTATCATAATCGAGCTTTCTTGGAAGTCTTCAAAAATAGAAGGAAATACGTATACCCTTCTTGATACTGAAAAACTTATTTTGAGAAACAAAAAAGCCGAAGGAAAAACAAAGGAGGAGACACAAATGATATTAAACCATAAAGAGGCTTTTCAGTCGGCATATGAGAACAAAAATATTTTTAAAACGGTTACAAGGAAAAACTTAGAAGAAACGCACAAACTGCTGATGAAAGATTTGGGAGTAGGATTTGGATTGAGAAAAAGTCCCGTGGGCATTTCCGGATCTTTATATCGTCCGCTTGATAATATTTATCAAATAGAAGAAGCACTGAACAATCTTGTAAAGACAATTAACCATTTTAACACTCCTTATGCGAAAGCGATGATAGCACTTTTGGGAATCAGTTATATTCAGCCGTTTGAGGACGGGAACAAGCGAACCGGTAGGATTATGGCGGACGCTTTACTTATGGCAAACAGTTGTGCACCCCTTTCTTATCGAAGCGTGGATGAGAAAGAGTATAAAGAGGCCACACTGGTATTTTATGAAATAAATTCAATTATACCTTTTAAGAAAATATTCATTGAACAATACGAATTTGCTTTAAAAAATTATTTGGTGTAACGCAACATAATTGACATTGAGTGTCTTAAAGTCAGAGGAAATCAGTTTAAAGATGTTCTTTATCATACTCTGACATTTTTTCTAATCGTTATCTTATCCTGTACGTAAGTGTATGGAATAAGATAACTGATACAGAGAGACATTGGATAAGATTGTTAATATTTAGCGATTCTTTGGGATGCAGGCAACATATTGTACTAAACCGTTACCAAAGTGGTTAGCAGTTACAGCTCATTTGATTACTGTTCGGATTGTCGATCAGTTATTATTTGATAAAGGAAGAACTGAAGAAGTAGCCAAAAGAGCCCTAGCTATTAATCCGGAATGGGAATCAATGTTTGAACAATATATTCTAAATCAATAATTTTATAGGAATAGGCAATAAAATGAAGAACCAAGAAGTCGCCAACATATTATATGAAATAGCCGATTTTCTTGATATGGATGATACCCCTTTTAGACCTTTAGCCTATAAAAAGGCAGCTAATTCACTGGAAAATTTAGAAGAAGATATTGAAACTATTTACAAAAGAGGTGGAACTAAAGAATTAGAGAAGATTTCTGGAATTGGAGAGCACATTGCATTGCGCATTGAAGAGTATCTCAAAAAGGGAAAGATTGGCTATCTTCAGGAGTTAAGAAAAAAAATACCGGTAGATATTGAAAACCTTACTATGATAGAGGGGATGGGACCTAAGACCGTTAAAACCCTTTATCAAGAACTAAATATTAAGAATCTTAAGGATCTTGAGAAGGCAGCTAAGGAGCATAGAATAGCTCCTTTGTTTGGCTTTGGGGAAAAGACGGAACAAAATATTCTTGAGGGGATAGAGTTTTTGAAAAAGACTGAAGGAAGGTCTCTTTTAGGAAGAATTCTTCCTAAGGCCAATGAGATTTATGAAGAGATAAAAAAACTTCCAGAAGTAGAAACTATTAGTACCGCCGGATCATTAAGAAGAATGAAAGAAACCATAGGGGATGTTGATCTTTTAGTTTCCTCTAATAATCCCAAGAAGATTATGGATCATTTTGTTTCAATGAAGGGTGTGTTAAAAGTTTGGGGTAAGGGAGAAACCAAGGCTTCAATTAAAACAGCGGGCGGATTCAATGTAGATATTAGGGTGGTTTTACCGGAAAGTTATGGATCAGCCCTACAACACTTTACTGGATCTAAAGAACATAATATTGCACTTAGAAAAATCGCCATGGAAAGAGGGCTTAAAGTTAATGAGTATGGAGTATTTAAGGGAGAAAAAAGGATTGCCGGAAAGACTGAAGAAGAGGTTTACAAAATTCTTAGAATGGACTGGATACCGCCAGAGATGAGAGAAGATCAAGGAGAAATAGAGTTAGCTATAAAAGGAAGATTGCCTCAAATTGTTGGTTATAACGATATTAAAGGAGATCTTCATTGTCACTCTAGCTGGACTGGTGGAGAGAATACAATTGAAGAAATGGCCAAGCGGGCGATTGAATTAGGATATCTATATATTGGAATAGCAGATCATACCAAGTTTTTAAGAATAGAAAATGGATTAGATGAGAAACAATTAATGGAACAAAGAAAAGAAATAGATGAACTTAATAATAAAATAAAAGGAATAAAAATACTTCAGGGATGTGAAGCCAATATTTTAGATGATGGATCAATAGATATTACCAATGAAGCATTAGCTAAGCTTGATTTTGTAATAGCCGGTATACATTCAGGATTTAAAATGAATGAGAAAAAGATTACTCAAAGAATTATCAAAGCGATGGAGAATCCTCATGTTGATATTATTTCCCATCCCACCGGAAGAATTCTTAAGCGAAGAGCTGAATATAATGTAAATATAGATGAAATGATAGAAGCGGCCAAAAGAACCGGAACGATTTTAGAAATCAATTCGTATCCAGAAAGACTTGATCTTAATGACGTTAATATCTACAGGGCTAAAAGGTTAGGGGTTAAAATGGTAATAAATACCGATGCCCATCATCGAGAACATATGAAATCAATGTGCTTTGGTATAGCTCAAGCAAGAAGGGGTTGGGCAGAAGAAAAAGATATTATTAATACCGGGACCCTAAAAGAATTAATAACTTCTTTTAAAAAATAAAAAAGACCGTCATTATTTAACGGTCTTTGTAATTGGAGAGAAATTTTTTTAATTTCCTTTTGATTTAACAATGTATTCCATTTTCAAGATATTATCAAGTAGATTGATTTTTTGGTCATCCCTGCTAAAATTTAATTATCATGTTATTCTTGGAAATAATTCAACAAATGCTCCTTCCTAGTGTTTTTGTATTTATATTAATACTCGGAGGACTGCTTCTTAGCTTTCGTAAAAAGAACGTTAAGGTTGGGAGATTAATAGCCCTTACTGGCGTTGGTTTGTATTACCTGTTTTCAATTGCTCCGGTTAGTGACCTATTGCTTTTCCCATTAGAAAGAGATTATCAAACCATAAAGATTGAAGATATTAAAGCGGCAGATAAAGTAGTTTTGCTTTTAGGTGGGCGAGAAAGTGATATTTTAAGGTCTAGTGAAGTTTTAAGAATTGTTCATTTAACTAATCAAAGAACTCAGGTCATCATATCGGGTGTTGATCCTCTTAATCCCAGAAGTGAAGAGGCTGTGGCAGTTAGGAGATTTTTTACAGCCCGTGGAGTTGAAGCTAATAACATTACGATTGAGAATAAGTCTAGAAATACTTGGGAGAATGTAAGGAATATAAGGGAAATAGTTGGCGAAGAACCTTTCTTTTTGGTTACTTCTGCTTATCATATGAAAAGGGCAATGAGGGAGTTTGAAAAAATTGGGGGAAATCCAATTCCAGCCCCCGTTGACTTTAGGAGAAGAAGCTCTTACGGACTTATTAGTTATTTCCCCAGTGCGCGCAACTTGAGAAATGCTGATTTAGCTATTCATGAATATTTTGGAATAATTTTCTATGAATTCCTCTAATAACAAATTAATCAAATTAGAAAAAATCTTTCCAAAGATTAAGAAAGATATTCTCTTGGGAAGATATACTACTTTTGGATTAGGGGGTAAGGCTGATTATTTTTTAGAAGTTGATAGTGTAGCGGAGCTTAAAGAAGCCCTTTCTTATTTTTTTAAAAACAAAGTATCTTTTTTTATCCTTGGAGGAGGAAGCAATCTTTTAATATCTGATAATGGTTATCGCGGAGTGATAATTAAAATGAAAGGAAAGGAATTGGAGCTTAGAAAAGAGAAAACGATTATCGTTGAGGCCGGAGTCTCTTTAGCTAAGCTTGTTTATTTTGCCATGTCTTATGGTCTTAGTGGTTTTGAATGGGCTGCGGGAATACCGGGTACTGTTGGGGGAGCTATAAGAGGTAATGCCGGTGCTTTTGGAAAATCAATGGCTGATAATATCAAACTAGTAGAAGTAGTTAATGCTAAAAGTGGAAAAATTAATAAGTTTAGAAACGAGGAATGTAAATTTAACTATAGAGAAAGTATTTTTAAAAAGAATTCCCACTTAGTAGTTATAAGGGCCGAGATTGCTCTTGATAAAAAAGATAAGAGTGAGATTGAAAAACAATCTAATGAATATTTTAATTATAGAAAAGAAAGACAGCCACAGGGATATTCAGCTGGGAGTGTTTTTAAGAATTATAAAATAAAGAATAAAAAGGAAAGAGAGGCATTGATTGAGAAAAATCCTGAGATTGAAAAAGTAATTAAAGACAATGTTATTCCAGCTGCCTTCTTAATTGACAAGTGCGGTCTTAAGGGAAAGAAGGTTGGTAGGGTAATGATTTCTCTTATTCATGCTAACTTTATTATCAATCTTGGACGGGGAAAATCTGAAGATGTAACAAAATTAATCTACTTAATCAAGAAAGAAGTAAGTGATAAATTCGGCATAATAATTGAAGAAGAGATTCAATATTTGGGATTTTAGTTATTAACACTTGACAAAGACTTTAAATCTGGAAAAATTAACTTACGTACTTAATTTTTGCAAATAATCGGTCGGCTATTTGCCCTCCTGAAATTATAGGGAAAATTAATTTTCAAAGAATAAGTTCTTTGGAGTAAAAAAATGCCTGTAAAGAAAAAACCAGCTGTTAAGAAGACAGTTACTAAGAAACCAGCTGCTAAGAAGAAGAAGAAGTAATTCTATTTCGCCCTGCCCTTATTAACGGGGCAGGGTCTTCTTGTATGGATTCCAAAGTTTTGATATAATTACCTTATGAAAATAACAATCAAAACAAAAAACATGGAATTAACCGATTCCATTAGCGATTATATAGAGAAAAAAATTCAACCCTTAGGAAAGTTTTTAGAAAAGATTATTCCAGACGAAGAGGATCTTGCCAATAATCCTATTGAAGAAAGGAAGGAAAGAGTAGAGGCCTTTATTGATGTCGGTAAAGAATCAACCAAGGGGTTGTATTTCGCTAAGGCTCAAATAAATATTCCCGGTAAAAATCTTTTAATAACAAAAGTTACTTCCAGTAAACTTGATGAAGCGATTGATGCCATAAAAGATGAATTGCAAAGACTGATTGTATCTTACAAAGAGAAGTCTTTTGCTGTTAAGAAAAGAAATGTTAAGGAAGCCAAAAAAGACATTAAACTTGCAGAAGAAGCAAGATTAAATAGGGGAAGTCGGCAAAGACAGGAAGGTTTGTAATTTTGATAAAGAAAAATAAAAGTGTTAAACACTCTCTTATGGAGTGTTTTTTTATTTTTATAATCCTCTTTCCAAGTAGAGTTCGTCTTTTTCGATCTTGTATATAGATATAGCTATTACTGATATTTTTGATAAATTTAGTTTTATTGAAGGTTCAAATCTTTTAGCGATAAAACAGTAGATAATTACATCTATTACTAGTAAAAAATAAAAAAGAAGCGACATTCTACTCAAATCAATTGAGCAGAGTTTTTTGAGCACATCTTTAAAAATCTTTTAATTGGTGTATAATCCATAACATTAACATTAATATAGATTATGTCTTTTTTTAAAAAAATATTCGGGGATCCCAATGAGAAGTATCTCAAAAGTATTCAAATTTTAGTCGATAGAACAAACAATTTGGAGAAAGAAGTTTCTTCTCTTAAAGATTTTGACTTTCCGTTGAAGACTAAAGAGCTAAAAATTAGGATAGAAAAAGGTGAAACTACGGATGATATTCTTCCAGAAGCTTTTGCTTTAGTTCGAGAGGCATCAAAGAGAGTTTTAGGCCAAAGGCATTACGATGTTCAGTTAATCGGAGGAATAGTTTTGCATCAAGGAAAAGTTGCTGAGATGAGAACTGGAGAGGGAAAAACTTTATCAGCTACTCTTCCAGCTTATCTTAATGCTCTTGAGGGCAAGGGGGTTCATGTGGTGACCGTCAATGATTATCTTGCTCGAAGAGACTCTGTTTGGATGGGTCAGATTTATGATTTTCTTGGGATGACGACTGGTTGTATAAATCACCAACAATCTTTTGTTTATGATCGTGAATTTTCTAGTACCAATGAAGAAAGGGATGAGATTAGAGATACACTAGGAGGATTTAAGGTAGTTGAAGATTTTATTAAACCTTGCACAAGAAAAGAAGCTTATGCAGCAGATATTACTTATGGTACCAATAATGAATTCGGCTTTGATTATTTAAAGGATAATATGGCTTATGACCTTAATGTTAAAGCTCAAAGAAGTTTTAGATATGTAATTATTGATGAAGTTGACTCGATTTTAATTGATGAAGCAAGAACGCCACTTATCATATCAGCTCCAGATGTTGAGAGCTCTGATATGTATAAAGGAATATCAGAGATAATCCCACGTCTTGAGCCGAAAAAACATTACGAAGTTTTTGAGAAAGAAAAGACGGTTGCTCTAACCGAAGAGGGAATTGAGAAAGTGGAGGAAATTTTAAACATTGATAATATTTATGAAGAAAAGGGTATTAAATATCTTCATCATATAGAGCAGGCTTTACGAGCACAAGCTATCGTGCCAACCACCAAAAAACCATTATTTGAAAAAGATAGACATTATGTTGTCAAAGATGAAGAAATTATTATCGTTGATGAATTTACCGGTAGAATGATGCCTGGCAGAAGATGGTCAGGTGGACTTCATCAAGCAATTGAAGCAAAAGAAGGAGTTTACGTTCAGCCCGAATCAAAGACATTAGCATCAATTACTTTTCAAAATCTTTTTAGAATGTATGATAAGTTGTCCGGAATGACCGGAACAGCTGTTACTTCAGCCGAAGAATTTGATAAGGTTTATAAATTGGAGGTAATTATTATTCCAACTAATAAGCCGATGGTCAGAGACGATCTTCCAGATAAAATCTACAAAACTGAGATGAGTAAGTTTAAGGCGATAACTGAAGAGGTTAGAGAGAGACGTAAAAAAGGACAGCCGGTATTGATTGGAACCACTTCTATTGAAAAAAATGAACTCCTAGCCGCTTTATTAGAAAGATTAGGCATACCTCATAGAGTTTTAAATGCCAAGAGTCACGAAAAAGAAGGAGAGATTATTGCGCAAGCCGGAAAATTAGGAGCAGTTACAGTCGCAACCAATATGGCCGGAAGAGGCGTTGATATAGTTTTAGGAGGAAATCCGGCCGATCCCGAGGAAGCTAAGAAAGTTTTTGAATTGGGTGGGCTTCATGTTATTGGAAGTGAACGACACGAAGCAAGAAGAATAGATAACCAATTACGTGGAAGATCCGGAAGGCAGGGTGATCCTGGATCAACCCAATTTTTCATTTCTCTTCAAGATGATTTGATAAGAATATTTGGTGGAGACAAAATTAATTCATTAGCTAATTATTTAAAAATGCCCGAGGATCAACCAATTGAAGCTAAGATGATATCGGGAGTTATTGAATCAGCTCAATCTAAGATTGAGGGGATGCATTTTGATGCAAGAAAGCATTTACTAGATTACGACGACGTAATGAACAAACATCGTGAAGTAATTTATAAGAAGCGAGATGATATACTAGAGAAAGCGGTTAATGATAAGATTGAACCTTATATCCGATCATTTATGGAAGACAGGGGAATTTTAGATGATTATAATAAGAAGTACGATGAATTAGGAGAAGAGAAAATGAAAGAGATTGCTAAATCTGTAAGCCTAAGAGTTTTAGACTCTCTTTGGGTAGAACACTTAGAAGGCATGCAGGCAATACGAGAAGCAGTTAGACTAAGAGCCTATGGACAACAAGATCCTTTAATTGAATACAAGAATGAAGGGCGTAAAGCTTTTCATAAAATGTTAAAGACTTGGGAAGATGATGTTATTGAAATGATATTAAAGGTTCAATCCATTTCCTTTGCTCCTAGTCCGATAGAAAAAGGTGGAATAGAACTAAGGGCCAATAATACCGTACAACCAAAAGCTAAAAAACAATCCATAGGAAGAAACGATCCTTGTCATTGCGGAAGTGGTAAGAAATATAAGAAATGTCATGGAGCATAGGAATTAGTCTGAAAATATGAAGCATAGCAAACTTATTAGAGATAAGATTTCAGAATATATCAAAAATAAGGGTACTCATATTGCCGATGACAAGGAATATTGGGAGAAGCTGAAAGAAAAGTTACTAGAAGAAGTAAAAGAACTTCACAAAATTAATCAAAAAGCCGATGTTAAAAAGAAAGTTTCGGTTAGATTTTCAACCACCTCCTCGAAAGCTGTTTCGGTTTGATAATTAAATGATTTGACACGAGGGTAATTTCATATAACTCGTTTATATGCGAATTGAATGTATAATATCGGACTTTTGCTCTACATTATGCTACGAAGTTTTTCTGTAGCGTAGCGGAAGAAAAATTTGGGTGAAGCCCGAGCCGAGGGCTGAACCGTATATCCTTTGTTAGGCGTGGTAAGGGCGTTAGCCCGAAAGCGCAGCACCCCGACGAGCAAAGCGAGGAGAGTTTTCTCGGGCGAGCGTTCATTCTTTTTCAATGACCGCTATGTAAATTGATTTATCAGAATCAATAAACTTTCTGACTTTCCAACCAGTACCTTTCAAAATATCTTTCATTTGGTCTTTGGAAACAAATAAGTAATCAAACCAATTTCCTATATATCTTTTGAATCTTATCCTAATGCGAAGCTGCCCGGGCATTCTTCCTCTTTTTTCATTGAACTTATGATAAGAGAGGTGCACCGGATCGTCTGTTTTATAGATATCGTTGCTTTCAGCGAGTATCAAGGCACTGGGGCTGGTTATTTTATGAAGTTTTTTGAGTAAGGTTTTGGCTTTTTTAAAACTACCAAACAAGCCAAAGTTGCTGCCAAACATGATAACAGTATCAAAAGTATTTGGCTTGAATGCTCCGATTTTTTCAATAGGTAAAACTTTGGCGTTTTTTACACCACGTTTTTTACAAACTTTGATAGCAAGCGGGGAATTATCTATGGCACTTACATCAAAACCTTTCTTTTGGAGATAGAGAGAATTACGTCCAGCCCCAGCGCCGATATCAAGGATTTTATCTTTGGCTAATTTGATTGCCTGTTTTTCAATTTTTGGCCAATCTTTAAACTCGGCAAAGTAAGCCGGTGCACCTCCAGACAATCCGATAAAGCCATCGTCTCTTTCAATGACTTCGTAAGATTCTTTTCCTTGGAAGAATGCCCATACTTCTTGTCCGTAAGCATCTTTATTTAGGTTCATATTGGTTTGATTACGATTAGGATTTATATAAATGTATCTGCGCCAAGCGAGCCCGAGAAAATTTCGCCTAATGTTTCACAATATCTGATG
>JAHXGM010000014.1 GCA_019923605.1 Candidatus Nealsonbacteria bacterium
AGTTCCTTATGGTGGACCCGCGGGGAATTGAACCCCGGACTCATCCATGCCATGGACGTGTGTTGCCTCTATACCACGGGCCCCTAAGCGATATACTTATATCATATTACAAAATATCATCAACGCTTCCGAGTATTATTTCTCTTTTATTTTTATCAATAAATTCAAAGCTTACAACTATGGATTTTTCAGGCACAAGTTCCTTGACCACATCCACCCACTCGATTAATACAATGTTTTGAGGATCATTAATAATATCACTAAACCCAAGAGATATTAATTCTTTGGGGTCTTTTATTCTATAAACATCGAAATGATAAAAGTTCTTAAAATTATCATTATTTGATATTTCAAATCTTCTAAAAATAACAAAAGTGGGGCTAAGAGCTTTTTCTTTTATGCCAAGCTCTTTAATAAAGCCCTGTGCAAAGGTTGTTTTCCCTCCTCCAAGATCCCCCTTTAGTCCAATAATAACCGCCTTAGTAACTTTTTTAGCTAAAACTTTTTTGGCCAAATCAGCTCCCAGCTTCTTCGTTTGTAATGATGACGCACTTAACGTTTTCATTATTAATACAATTACTTAAAAGAAGAAAAAAATCAAGATGAGTTTGACGAATTCAACAATTTGATATAAATTGAATTAAAATAACAATCTCAAATGGATCAAGCAAAAAAAATAACTAAAGAAATCAGTATACCCAGAAGTCTTTTCTTAGATGCTAAGAAAGAAATATCTTCAATATCTTCATTTTCTTCATTTTTAGAAAAATTCCTATCCAGTAACACCTCTGAAATACTAGAAGTCATCTTAGCTTCTAGTATTATTTTAGATGTATCAGATATCCATATTGAGCCCGAAGAAGAAAATGCAAAGCTCAGAGTTAGGCTTGATGGAATACTTCACGACGTGATAGAATTTGACCTTAAAATTCACAAAGGAGTGTTATCACGAATAAAACTACTTTCAGGAATAAAGCTTAATATCACCGGAAAATCACAAGATGGAAGATTTTCAATTACATTTCCCGTAATAGAAAGGGGGGGAATAGATTCCGGAGAAGATGAATTGATTGAAATAAGATCGTCATCTCTTCCGTCAGAGTATGGAGAAAGTGTTGTTATGAGATTACTTAATCCAAAAAAATTAGTAGAAATGGAAGAATTGGGTTTACGAAAAGACTTGGGTGAAATTTTTGCACGAGAGGTTAAGAGGCCAAATGGCATGATTATTGTTACCGGACCAACTGGATCTGGTAAAACCACTACCCTTTATGCAATTCTTAAAAAAATAAGGAAGCCCGAGATAAAAATAATTACAATTGAAGACCCCGTTGAATATCATCTTGCAGGAATTTCTCAAACCGAAGTTCGTCGCGAAAAAGGATATGATTTCGCTAATGGACTTAGGGCTATAGTCAGGCAAGATCCCGATGTTATATTAGTCGGTGAGGTAAGAGATCTAGAAACCGCTCAAATATCTCTTCAAGCAGCCCTTACCGGACATCTAGTTTTAACAACCCTGCATACTAACGACGCAGCCGGTACTATTTCCAGAATTCAATCTCTTGGAGAGCAGGCTCATAATATCGCTCCGGCCGTAAATATTATTATCGCACAAAGACTGGTAAGAAAAATCTGTATGCACTGTGCTACTCTTCATACTGTCACTGAAGAAGAATATCAAAAACTAAGAAAGTCTCTTGGGAAACTTTCTGAAGAAATAGTATCTTTTTCTGAAGATATAAAGATTCCTAAAATAGTAGGTTGTACTAAATGTAACGACACTGGATACAAGGGAAGAGTGGGAGTATTTGAAGCACTCATTATTGATGCAGAAATGGAAAAAATAATATTATCATCGCCGCCATCATCTGAATTAAAAGAAATAGCTATCACCAAAGGGATGATAACTATGTATCAGGACGGACTTATTAAAGTGATTAGGGGAGAGACAACGATTGACGAGGTTGAGCGAGTAGCTTTCGATTAACAAAAAAAGCACCAGAGCTGGGGTCCCTAAATAACTTATGGTAGTTAGGTACTCAAAGCTTTTAAACTTCTTCCGAGGAGAAATTTAGTCGTGAAACCAAATTATCCATTTTACTAAGAAAAAGCTCAAAGGACCCCCAGCTCTGTTGCTTTCGATACATTAACTATAACTAATATGAAAAATTTGTCAAGCCCTGAAGAGGAAACTGCTAATGACTATGTTTTCGATTCTACCCTCAGGCCTAGTGCTTGGAGTGAATATATTGGACAAGAAAAGATAAAGAAAAATGTCCAAGTTATTATCGGTGCGGCAAAAAAAAGAAAAGAATCCTGTTGCGAACATATTCTTCTCTACGGCGGATCTGGATTGGGCAAAACCACCTTAGCAAGGCTTATCGCTAAAGAAATGGGCTCTAAAATCAAGATCACTTCGGGAACCTCAATAGAAAGATCTGGCGATTTAGTAGCTCTCTTAACAAATCTTCCGGAAGGAGGAATTATTTTCATAGACGAGCTTCATAGACTAAGCAAAAATTGTGAAGAAACTATCTATCCTGCCCTAGAAGATTATAAGCTTGATTTAATTTTAGGTAAAGGGCCAATGGCCAGAACTCTTGAATTGAAGCTTCCTAGATTTACTTTAATAGGTGCAACCACTCGATTGGCTTTTCTTTCTTCCCCCCTACGCAGTAGGTTTGGGGCGACCTTTAAGCTTGATTTTTATAACATAGAAGAAATGGAAAGAATTATTAAAAGGTCTGCTAAAATACTTGAAATTGGAATTGACGATGATTCTATTAAAATTATTGCATCTAGATCCCGATTTACTCCTAGGGTAGCAAATAGACTTTTAAAAAGAGTGAGGGACTTCACTCAGATAGAAAATAAAGATAAAATAACTGAAGAGTTGACTGAAAAAGCTTTGAAAATGCTCGAGGTTGATGAATTAGGATTAGAACCGGGAGACAAGAAGATTTTAGAAGTATTGGTTGATAAGTTCAAAGGAGGTCCGGTGGGGCTACAAGCTCTCTCTGCAGCCTGTGGAGAAGAAGAAGAAACTATTCTCGATATATACGAACCATATCTTCTTCAAATGGGACTAATTGAACGAACATCAAGAGGAAGAATAGCTACATCAAAAACCTATCAACACTTGGCCTAATATGTTAAAGGGATTAATAATTGCTATTACGATTTTATTGCCCTCGGTCGTTTTCTCCCAAAATTTAATTATTACTGAAGTTCAGGTCCGAGGAGAATCTTCAAAAGAGTCCTTCATTAAAATACATAACCCTGCTCCAACAAATTTAAATATAGCTGGATTCAGACTAAGAAAAAAATCTTCTACTGGTAAAGAATATTCAATTCGAGTCTTTCCAAAAGATAGCTTTATCCCCGCAAAAGGATATTTTATTTGGGCAAATTCTAGAAATGACTATCATGTATCAATTGGTGCCGACACTTGGAGCACTGCTTCCTTATCCTCCAATAACAGCCTTGCCCTTTTTAATAATGATAGAGAAATAATAGACTCATTAGCGTGGGGAACTGGAAATGATCAATTTAAAAAAGGAAACCCCTTTGATCAAAACCCAGAAAAAGGAGAGATTATAAAAAGAAAGATAAATGATGGTGAATATAAGAATACTGGTAGCAATAATGAAGATTTTTTTATTTACCCAGAAAGAATAAACAATGAAATTATAGATAATGTTTTTTTAGAAAAAACTGCCTCTCTTGAAAAAAATAAGCCCTTCCCTTTCTTTTCTGCTTTAATGGTTGCTATATTCTCTTCATTGGTTGTATTATCTATAAAGAAACTTAACTAATCAATTTTATGGCAGGACATAGTCATTGGAAGAATACAAAACACACAAGAGAGGCTGATGCAAAAAAAAGAGCCTCAACTTTTACTAAAATCGGCAAAGCAATATCTCTTGCGGCAAAAGAGGGTGGTCCTAGCATTGATTCTAATCCGTCACTAAGACTTATCGTTGAAAAAGCTAAAAAATCAAACATGCCCAAAGAGAATATAGAAAGAGCGATTAAAAGAGGTTCTGGCGAATTAAAAGAGGGCTTACTAGAGGCATTTATCTTTGAAGCTTACGGACCAAGTGGAGTTGCTATTATTGTTGAAGGAATTACTGATAATAAAAACAGAAGCCTTTCTGACTTTAAAACAATTATAAATAGATATAACGGTAAGTTTGCAGAGTCGGGGTCAGTCAAATGGATGTTTCAAAAAAAGGGCCTTATTACAACTAGTCTTGTAGAGGACATAGATGATTTAGAAGTTAAACTTATCGTGTTAGGAGTGGATGATTATAAAATCCAAGACCAGGAAATAAATATATATACAAAACCCGAAGAATTAGAGAAAATAAAATTGGAATTAATAAATCAAGGATTAAGCATAGAATCCTCATCTTTCACCTGGATCCCCTCAATTCCAGTTGAAATAGACAAAAGAAATACAAAAACTTGTGATAAACTTTTTGAAGAGCTTGACGATAACGATGATGTACAAGAAATATATTCAAATATAAAATGATTATAATAGGAATAGATCCTGGAATAGCTACAACTGGATATGGAGTTATACAATCAAGAGAAAGAGATTCTCTTGATTGTATTGATTATGGAATAATTAAAACATCTCCGGGAACACTATTCCCAGACCGACTCAAAATAATAAATGATGATTTTATATCCCTAATAGAAAAATATAACCCGAATGTAATAGCAGTTGAAAGTATCTTTTTTTTTAAAAATGCTAAAACTGTGATACCCGTTAGTCAGGTGAAAGGAATATTTATGATGGTGGCCTCCCAAAAAAATATTCCTATTCATGAATTCACCCCTCTTCAAGCAAAAATGGCTACAGTAGGTCATGGGCGGGCACAAAAAAAACAGGTTCAAGAAATGGTTAAATTATTATTAAACCTAGACGAAATTCCTAAACCTGATGATGCAGCCGATGCCTTGGCTATTGCAATTTGCTATGCCTCTCTTAATTGTAAGTAAATATTAATCTATCTTAGCAAACTTCCTTTTGCCAACTTGAATTACCATTCCTTTTTTAGTCATTATTTCTTGTTTCCAATCTAATTGAACATCCTTTTCAATTTTAACTCCTCCCTGCTCTATTAGTCTTTTGCCCTCTGCCTTAGAGGAAACTAACCCGGAAGACAAAAGAAGGTTTAATATATTTAAAGACTTTTCCTTTACCTTAAATGTTGGAATTTGAGATGGCAGTTCCTTTTTTTTAAAAACCTTGCCGAAATCTTTTTCTGCTTTCTCTGCCTTTTCAGAGTCATAACAAATAGTTACTATTTCTTTTGCCAAAAGAGATTTTGCCTCCATCGGATTGATCTTTCCGCCAGTAATGCTTTCTTTAATTTCAAGAACATCTTCCATGGAAATTCTAGTTAATATTTCTAGCCCAGAAATTATTGATTCATCTGGCCACGACATTATCGTGCCATATATATTACTAGGAGTTTCTTCTAGTGAAACTGCACCTCCTTCCGTCTTTCCCATTTTTTTACCATCAGCGGTGACCAGCAGCTTCATTCCTAAAACGAATTTTTCTTTTTTCTTTAGATTCTTCATTAAGTCTCTACCACAAAGCATATTAAATATTTGGTCTTGGCCTCCTATTTCTAAATCAACGTCTATGGCTACGCTGTCATATCCCTGAACTAATGGATAAAGAAATTCATGCAAGTATATCGGCTTTTTTCTGTTTATTCTATCTTGAAACATGTCTCTTGCCATCATCTGTTGCACGGTAAAATTAGAAGCTAATCCGATGACCTCAGAGAAAGATAGCGAGTCATTCCATTGGCTGTTATAAAGAATTTTAGCCGGGTTAGGCCCCTCAAAATCAAGAACCTTACTCGCCATTCTTTTATAGTTTTTTGAGTTATTAAGAACCTGCTCCCTGGTTAATTTAACCCTAGTTTCTTTCTTATCAGTCGGATCACCAATCATTCCAGTAAAATCTCCGATAAGAATTATCACCTCGTGACCTAGGGTCTGAAAATCGGCTAGTTTTAAAAAAGTTACCAAGTGTCCTATGTGTAAATAAGGGCTTGTTGGGTCATAACCGCAATAAAGGCGAATTTTCTTCTTTTTATTAAGAAGTTCTGTAAGTTTTTCTGAAGAAGGATAGACTATTTCTACGGCTCTTGATACCGCCTCTTTGATTTTTACATCTTTATTTTTCATACTAAAAAGTATATCAAACTTATTATAAATTTGCTATATTTAAATAAATCGTATAGAATAACGAATTCTGATTTATTATGTTCAAAAAATATTACAAAAATATATATAAAAGTAGTGGGAGCGGCAAGTCTAGCACTAAGAATATATTTAAGAAGCTTTTCCAATGGTTTTTATTGGCGCTACTTATGGGCTCCGTTTTTAGTTTAGCGGTGTTTGTTTATTTCGCAAAAGATTTACCGCGACCAGAAAATTTCACCGAAAGACGATTTATAGAGCCTACCAGAATATATGACAGAACTGGTCAAGTTATTTTATATACAATATTTGGAGAAGAAAAAAGAGACTTAGTTTCAATAGACCAAATCCCCGAGCATTTACAACATGCAGTGATAGTAACCGAGGATGCTAATTTCTATAGTCACATCGGAGTTGATTTTAGGGGCATTGCTCGTTCTTTTTTAGAGAATATAAGGCTCCGAAGAGTGGCCCAAGGCGGTTCAACAATATCACAGCAGCTAATCAGGTCAACCTTTCTTACCGGAGAAAGGACCCTTGAACGAAAAGTTCGAGAAGTTATTCTTACTATTGAGCTTGAAAGAAGATATTCAAAAGAAATGATTCTAGAATTTTACTTGAACCAAATTCCTTTTGGAGGAAACGCTTATGGTGTTGAAGCGGCTTCACAAACCTTCTTCAATAAGTCAGTCTCTGAGATAACTGTTCCTGAAGCAGCTATATTAGCAGCACTAATCAGAAGTCCTGGTAGACTATCCCCCTATGGCAATAATATAGACGCACTAATGATTCGAAAGAATTACGTTATTGATAGAATGGTTTATAAAGGATATCTCTCATATGAAGAGGGTCAAGAATTTAAGGAAGAAGAAATTGTTTTCTCTCCTATAAACAGACTATTAAAGGCTCCTCACTTTACATTAGAGGTTGTTAGCTACCTTATGGAAAAATATGGAGATGAGTACTTAAGAACTAGAGGGTTAAAAGTTTACACTACACTTGATTGGAACTTGCAAAAAAAAGCCGAAGAGATAGTAAAGAGAAGGGTCGCATTGAATACTTCTTTCAATTCCCATAATTCATCGTTGGTAGCACTAAACCCTAATAGTGGAGAAATTTTAGCAATGGTTGGTTCGGCTAATTATTTCAAGGATCCTTATCCAGCGGGGTGTACCCCAGGGGAAAATTGTCTCTTTGAACCATACCCAAATGTAACAAAACGTTCCAGACAACCAGGTTCGGCTTTTAAGCCAATTGTTTATGCTAGTGTCTTTAAAAATGGTCATAACGACCAAACAATAATTGTAGATGAACCAATCAATATCGCTGGCTATGCCCCAAGAAATTATGATGGTCTTTTCAGAGGAGCTGTTACTATTAGGCAAGCCCTTGCTCAATCTCTTAATATTCCGGCTGTTAGAGCAACCCACCGACTTACCAATGTAGAAGAGGTTCTTCAAACAGCAGGTGATCTTGGAATAACCACTCTAGTCCACCCTGCCTCTTTTTATAGATTGCCCCTAGCACTAGGGACTGGCGAGGTAACCCTCCTTGAATTAACTTCTGCTTATGGAGTTTTTGCGGCTGATGGATTCCATGTTCCTCCAACATCAATAATAAAAATGACCGATTCTAGAGGCAGAACAATAGAGAAAAGAAACGTAACTCCTCGTAGAGTTTTAAATTCTAATGTCGCTAGATCGATTACAAGTATCTTATCAGATAATGAAGCAAGGAGCCCTGTTTTTGGATCAAACTCTCTGTTAAATATACCCGGCATATCAGTAAAAACAGGAACCACTCAAGACTACAGGGATGGTTGGGCTATTGGATATAATAATTCTATTGCTGTTGGAGTTTGGTCTGGTAATAACGACAACACCCCGATGCGAAATGCACCTGGGGCGGGAATAGCTGTTCCTATTTGGAAAGAATTTATAGAATATGCCACTTCCTTCTAATTGGCTCTTATCGGCATTACAATATAGAGAAAGTCTGATTCTCCGACTGGCTTAAAAACTCCAGGCTCAGATCCGCTATTGGTTTCAAAAACTATTTCAGAGCTTTTAATATTGCCAAGACCATCAGTTAAAAATCTGTGGTTGAAAGAAACACTCTCTTTTTTTCCAGTAATTTTTCCTGTAAGGGTGGATGAATATTCCCCAGAATCAGGACTCTGACTTAACACCTCAACCTCTTTTTTGTCAGGATCTATTCTCAATACCACCTCGTTCACTTTACCACTAAAAAGACTAGCAGCTTTTATTTGATTCAAGAGATCGTTTCGATTTAAAATAGCCTGTATACTATTTTTGGCTGGTATTATCTCTTCATAATTAGGATATTCTCCTTCAATAATTCTTGAGGTAAACTTTATTTGAGGGTGAATAATTTCTTTCATAGTCAATTCAAACAAAACCTGACTTGCACCTAAAACAATATTTATATCTCCGTCTTTTTCTCCAAAAATACCAATGATTTCCTTAACGGCTTTTTGTGGAAGAATAAATGAAAAATCATTCTCAATTACTTTGTTTAATAATAAACTCTTTTCTCCAAGCCTATAACTATCAGTTGCGACTAATTTAAGTCTGTCTTTTTTAAAATTAAAAAAAATGCCTGATATTTCCGGACGAGTAGTGGAAAAACTAGGAATATCTGAAATTTGAGATAACCCTTTACAAAGATCTTTCGCATTAATTAATATTGAATTCTTTTCAGCAACCTCTGGAATTATCGGAAAATCATCACTATTAAACCCTTTTATTTGTGTCTTATAACTACCACATTCAATTATTAAATCATTCTTGATTGTTGTAAGTTCAATATTTTTATCTGGTAAGAAATTAATAAACCCGGATAAAATATTAGCTGGAACAACAACCTCTCCCTCTTTCTCGGTTTTTGCTATAGCCCACCACTGAATACCAGTCTCTAGGTCAGTTGAAGAAATATTAATAATATTTTTCTGAGCTCTTATAATAATATTTTTTAAAATAGGAAGAGAAGAAGATCTTGAGGATATTCTTTCTGTAATTCCAACACCTTCTTTAAATTTTAATTGATTTATTTTTATCTTCATCTTTTTATTTATTAAATAATATAGTTATTATAGTCTAGGTAATTTTAATTAATTATTTAAGCTTAATTTGTGTTTAAAATAATAGGGGAGGGGCGGTTTAAGAAACTGGGTAAAATCGTGTTAATAACTTTTTGTTTATTTTGACTCCATTTTTATCCCCATTTTATAAACTTAAAATAAACTGTTTTATCAACTCTATTTCCTCCTTCAATGTTTCATTGTTTTTTATTTCCTTTTCAATTTTATCACAAGAATGGATAACAGTTGTGTGGTCTTTTCCGCCGAGCTTTCTTCCTATAAAAGGGAAGGAACAACTTAGTTCTTTTCTTAAAAGATACATAGTGATTTGTCTCGGTCTTACAATTTCTTTTTTACGAGAAACATCTAACATATCTTTTTCTTTTATATCATAGAATTGGGCAACAGCCTTAATAATTTTCTTGGGGGTTGTATTTTTAGTTGATGATCGGAAAGCACTTTTAAGGATTGATTCGGCTTTATTTAAATCAACAACTTGATTTCCTAGTTTTTGATGGGCGATAAGCTTATTTAAGGCACCCTCTAATTCTCTTATGTTTTTCTGGATATTAGTTGCTATATAATTATAAACATCATCTGAAAAATCGGCGTTCTTTTCCTGGGCTTTAGTTTTTAATATAGCTAGACGTGTTTCAATGTCTGGTTGACTTACATCGGTTATCATTCCTCCCTCAAACCTAGACCTTAGTCTTTCCGCTAGTGATTGAATTGATCTCGGGGGTCGATCAGAGGATATTATTATTTGTTTGTTCTTTTCATAAAGACTATTAAATGTATGAAAGAATTCTTCTTGAGTTTTTTCTTTACCTGAAAGGAATTGGACATCATCAATAATTAGCACATCAACATCTCTATATTTTAATTTAAACTCTTCCATGGTTCTGTTCCGGATTGAGGAAACAACTTCAGAAGTAAATTTTTCTACCGATACATATCTAATTTTTTTATTCGGGAAGTTTTTAATTATTTCATTTCCTACAGCTTGCATTAAATGAGTTTTTCCAAGACCGACTCCTCCGTATATAAATAATGGGTTATATAGTGTGCCTGGATTTTGCGATACTGCTTGCGCAGCAGCGTGTGGTAATTCATTAAAAGGACCCACAACAAAATTATCAAAAGTATATTTCGGGTTAAGATTAGTTTCTTTATCTGTATTTAATTCCATAAACTCCAATTGGTTGGAGTTTACAGGGGTATTAGTATATTTTTTAGTGGCCTGGGTTTCTTTATTACTGACAATATATTTCACGTCTTTTACCTTGCACCCATTCACCTCGTTTATAGTTTTAATAATAATCTTATTATACTTGTTTTCTAGCCATTCTTTAGCAAATGAATTAGGCACAGAAACCATTACCTCAGAGCTATTCACTGAGATTATTTCTGTATCCTTGAACCATGTATTAAAGTTGGCTTGAGATATATTTAATTGTATCTGAGCTAATACTGCGCCCCAGAGTTCGTCTTTGGTCATATGTTTTTCCTTACGGAATGATTATATCATACGTCAATAAACTAAGAAAACCAAGCGTTTAACCTAAAAAAATATTAAAATTGTTGAAAAGCTGTGGACAAAATGGGGATTAATTTTGATTATTACGATATTGGAAATTAGTTATTTTTTTAAGATAATTAGTAGCTTTTTGATTTGACTTTTTAAGATAAAAACAGTACCATCTTAGAATAGATTTAATCTTAAAAACATGTCTATTACATATCAACCAAAGAAAAGAAAAAGAAAACGAACTCACGGTTTTCTTAAAAGATCTAACACAACAGGCGGAAGGAGAGTTCTTTTAAGAAGAAAAAGAAAGGGCAGAGAAAGACTTACAGTATAATTAAAGTTCAAATGCTTTCTTTTGAGAACAGATTAAAAAAAGAAAAAGATTTTGACAGGGTTTTTAAGGAAGGAAAGGGGGTTGTTTCTGATGAAGTAGTAATTAAATTCATTAAAAACGACTTGAATAATAATCGGTTTGGGTTTATTGTTTCTAAAAAAGTATCCAAGAAAGCCGTTAGAAGAAACAGGATCAAGAGAGTTTTAAGGGAACAGGTTAGATCTATAATTCAAGATATGTCAGTTGGTTGGGATGTCATAATTATAGCGAGACCAAAAATTTCAGAAAACAAATCAAGCGATGTCAATCAGATATTAGGGGGAGTATTTAAAAGAATTGGAATTTTGAAATAGCACTAAAAGTCTAAAATGCAATTAATTTCTTTGTTATTTGATATGTTTCTTTATCGACCATTAATGAATGCGTTGATATTGCTTTATCAAATTATTCCTGGAAACGATTTCGGGATAGCTATAATTCTTCTCACGGTCCTTATTAGGCTTGTTCTCTACCCTCTAAGCGCCAAAGGTATCCAGTCTCAAAGAGCCATTACTGAAATTCAACCTAAGATCAAAGAAACTCAAGAGAAATACAAGAATGATAAGGAGAGACAAGTAAAGGAAGTTTTAAATGTATATAAAGAAGCCAAGATTAACCCCTTTTCTGGGTTTTTACCGCTTTTCATACAGTTACCTGTGTTAATTGCTCTTTATAAGGTCCTATGGGGCGTACAAGAGCTTGAGGCGGGTATATTGTATGGGTTTATATCTCATCCCGGCTACATAAATTTTCTTTTTTTAGGGATTATTGATTTGGCTAAATCTGGAATGATAGAAGTTGATGGTGGGTCTTCTTTTTTATTAGGAAACATGTTAATTATTATAGGAGCAGGGGTTGCTCAGTTCTTCCAAATGAAAATGATTACTGTTCAGAAACGAGAGACTAAAGGAAAGAAGGACGCAACACAAGAGATGGCTGATAAAATACAAAAGCAAATGCTTTACTTTTTCCCCTTTTTTACCATATTTATTCTTTTGAGATTGCCGTCGGCTATAGCATTATATTGGCTTATAGGAACAGTATTTTCGATAATCCAACAACACTTTATCCTTAAAAAAATATGAATAACGAATACCAAGAAAAAATAAGAGAAGAGGTTAATGGATTTTTTGATACAGCAACATTTAAGGCTGACGATATTGATATTTCTTTTAGAGAGAATGTTTTTATGATTTGCCTTAAAATGAATGATCCTAAAATATTAATTGGAGAAAAGGGCCAGACATTATCTGAAATTCAGCACCTTTTAAGGCTTTTATTAAGAAAGAAGATGGGTGATGATATCTTTATAGAGATAGATATAAATGATTATAAAGAAAAAAAGAAAAGAGCCTTACAGGATATAGTCAAGGATGTTGCGGATGAAGTAGTTTTTTATAAAAAAGAAAAAGTTCTGCCACGAATGAATCCTTATGAAAGAAGAATAGTGCATATGGCCTTAAAAGAAAGAAACGATGTTCAAACTGAAAGTATTGGAGAGGGATTTTCTCGGAAAGTAGTTGTTAAGCCAATCTTTTAAGAAAGAAAAAAATAGCCCCTTGAAGAGGCTATTTTTGTTTTGTTGCTTATATTTCTTTGAGCCAATCTTTTTCTTTTTTTAATCGATTCAGCGCTTCGGGGGAAGTTGTTATTATTTTATCTTCGGTTGGGGAAGCAATAATTTTCATTGCAACATGTTTATGTCCCGCAAAGAATATTCCCTCTCCAATAGATCCTTCTAGTAAAATCATTTTCTCTTCATCGGTTAAATTAAAAACAGCTTGAATTTTATCTATAGCGGCCGGAGACTGTTTGAGAAGTGTTTTTAGAGCCGCATTGTTAATAATTGGCTGTCCATAATTTGATCTCATAAAGTCAGAAACGTCTTGAGTGATCGCAGTAACTCCCAGCCAGTATTTTCTTGACCTCTTAAATAGTCCAAATAAAAATGATGCCCCGTCTTCAGTTTGCATTAATAGCCAAGCTTCATCAGCAATGAGAATTCTTTTCTTAAGGGAAGAGGTTACTGTTTTCCAGATATATCTCATTACCATAAACATGGCCATTGGCCTTAATTCCTCTTCTAGATTTCTTATTCCAAAAACGGTCATATTATTACCCATTGATACATTAGATTTTTGGTTAAAGAAATTAGAATAGGCTCCGGTTGTAAACTTTTTTAATCTTCTAACAAGAGACTCAGTTCCTTCCATGTTTTCTAGCACTTGTTCCAGATCAGACATTACGGGGACATTAGCACTCCATGTAGAGGGACTAGAATCTGTAGTAATATCTTTTGCAGCATAGGTTTCAGATATTGCTTGATCGATGATTGCATCTTCTTCAGGAGTAAGGCCTCCCATCATAATTCTAAAAAGCCCAACCAAGTTAATGGAGTTTGATCTTAATACTTCTTCTGGATTTTCGCCCTCGCCCGGAATAGGAATATCAAAAGGGTTAATATGACTATGTGAAGAGAGTGAGATATCATAGAATGATCCGTCCACTGCTTCTGCTAAAACACGATATTCATTGTCTGGATCGATAATAATAACATCAATCCCTGTCATTAAATATCTTAGGGCCTCTAGTTTAACTAGATAAGATTTACCCGATCCAGAGGTTCCAAATATTATTGAGTTAGGATTTTCTAAACTAAATCGATCAAAAAGAATTAAGGAATTATTATGAAGATTAACACCATAAAGAATTCCATCGTTGGAACTAAGATCAAATGATGTAAATGGGAAAATACTAGAGAGTGGCTCAGTATTCATTGGGGTATGGTTTTGCAACATATCCATTCCGTAGGGGGCGGTCGAAACAAACCCCTCTTTTTGCTGGAAGATAGCAGGCTTTATATAAATGAGCTTTGCTTCAAGAATAGACCTTAATTTACTCTCTATTTTTTGAAGATCATTCTCGCTATTCCCATAAACTGTAATATATATACCCAGCTTAAACATTCTTTCTTGGGCGGACATTAACTTATCTCTTAGCTCTTCAAGGTCACGATAGGCTATTTCAAGGGCAGGATCCCTGACTAACCCTTTAGACGATTTTTCGGATAATTCTGCCTGGACTTCCGTTACCTTACGCCTCAATTTCTTTAAGGTTTCTCCCGTGTTAATCGGATGGATAAAGAATGATATATCCATCGGCACATTAAGGTTAATTACAGGGAACAGCCAAGCACTGGTAAGGTATTGAGGGTAGGAGAAAACAAAGAAAGACTTTGCAAAAGCATCCCCTATTTTAAGATGGTTTTGTGCAACCTCTATAAATGGCGGAGCGACCAGGTCCTTTATATTTAGAATTTCTGCTTCCAAAGTTTCGCCTATCACAGTTTTCTTTTTGGAGGCGGGTATTAAATTTTTTATAAAATCAAAATTAGGCATTTTTATGTAATAAGTTCTTGAGGAAACTCTGGGTAATAACCAGTTTCAGATTCTTTAGGATGGTGTAGGCTCCAGAATAATTCAATTAGCTCGGGAGAAGTAAGCGGTACGGCTTGTAATCCACATCTTCGTAATCCTAGAGCAGCAAACTCCATTCTTTGCCACAGCTGGCTTTTACACCTTTGGAAAACTTCCTCGGTTAATTGGGGAGATTCTTTTTTCTTGCCAGGGATAGTAAGTCCGGTTGCTTCTATTGTGGCATAAGGTATTATCACAAAAAAATTCTTAATTAAGATATCTTGATTCGCAACTATATTTTGGATAAAGTTTTTATACTCTTTTGTTTGTGCTCTTAGCATCTCGTTCGTTTGGTTTTCTTCCAGGAAGTTTATTTTATCAAGATACCCTGTGATATTAAGTTTTCTGGACTGACAAAGTATTTGGGTTGAAAAATCCAATGAATTAAGAAAGTCTTGAAATTGGTAGATAATAGAATTTTGTTCTTCAACTGATTTTAGTGCAAAGTTGACGGATGAAACTATTAAAACACCCCTCAAGGTTTTATTTTTAAGGATCATTACGCCGTCTCTTATTTGGTTTATTTCAAGAAATTGTTGAGTAGATGTTTTTTCAGCCATATTATTTTAATTCAATTTCGTTCCATAATTTTTTCAGTCTACTTTTCTCCGCAGACTTAATCGTTCTTCCTCTAGTTAAAATTACAGGAACCTCTTTTTGCGGCTCGCTCAAAAGAACTAATTTGGGAGTAAATGCTTTTTTTTCCCAAATATAAATTTTTGGCTTTGCAAAGAATTCAATTGATTTTTTTATTACAATAAATAGAGGAAATCCTTCTACTTGAAGAAAAGTTAATCCGATAGCTGTTCCCATTAAAATAGAAGTTATGATAAGCCATAAAATAAAACTAGTCTCAGCAATAGTAAAAAATAAAACAAGAGAAATTGTTCCAGCAATAGATATAAATATAAATTGCTTAAACGTGAGGGGACCAACTATTTTAAGTTCGTGTTCAATGAATTGTGGTACTTTATATTGCATATTATTCTATGGGCTCTCTATACAGGTCGTTATTTTCTGCAATAACATTTTCCCTAGTATTTTCTTCTGGTATTTTTTTAGCACCAACACCACTAGGAGATTTTTCAATTCCCTCAGCTTTGTCTTTTTTTGTTATGTCGTAAAGATTGGCAATTTCATCTTTCAGCGGGAATAAAATGAATCTAGCTATTTCTCGAACAACATCTTTTGATACTTCAGGTGATAGGCCTGTTTTTTGAGAAATAAAAATCTCTAATTCTTCAGGAGGGAGTAAACCTAAGAGAACATATCCAACTGCTTCTGCCACATCGCCAATATTTTCGTTTGGAACATCATTTCTTTTACATGTATTTAAAATATTCCTGGATGTTGCAGTAGAAAAAAGAGCCTCTTTAAGATTTTCCGAGAGGTTTTCATATATGCCTGATAATTCTTCTTCAGTGTATTGCTTCATGTACATCATTCTACCAAAGAAGAAT
>JAHXGM010000015.1 GCA_019923605.1 Candidatus Nealsonbacteria bacterium
TTAATTCTATGGACAAGAATCTAGCAAAAAAAAGAATAGAAAAATTAAAGGCGACCATTTTTCACCATCGTTATTTGTATCATGTCTTAGATAAGCCCGAGATATCTGATGCAGCCCTTGATTCTTTGAAGAACGAACTTTTTGATTTAGAACAAAAATATCCTGAATTAATTACCCCTGATTCTCCAACTCAAAGAGTGGGTAGTGAGCCTTTGGAGAAATTTGAAAAAGTTGCGCACATAGAACCCATGCTTTCGTTAAATGACGTTTTTTCTGAAGAAGATGTAAAAGATTGGCTAAAGAGAATCAGTAAGCTAATAGAAGGTCATAAAGCAGATTTTT
Source organism: Candidatus Nealsonbacteria bacterium (assembly GCA_019923605.1). Classification (NCBI taxonomy): domain Bacteria; phylum Candidatus Nealsoniibacteriota; species Candidatus Nealsoniibacteriota bacterium. The sequence goes on from JAHXGM010000015.1 coordinate 343, forward strand.
TTTGCGAACTAAAAGTTGATGGATTGGCTTTTGAATTGATATACAAGAAAGGAATTTTAGAAATAGGATCAACTCGTGGCGATGGAATTGTTGGTGAAAAAGTTACCGAAAACCTTAAAACAATTAATTCCATACCATTGAAAATCCGTGAAAAAGAAAGTGTTTTAAAAGATCTTAAAAAAATGAAACTGAGTCAATCTTTGGAGGACTTAATCAATATTATTTATGAGCAAGATATTGTTATTAGAGGGGAAGTCTTTATTTCTAAAGATGATTTTGAAAAATTAAATAAAGAGCAAAGAAGAAAGGAATTACAAGAATATGCTAATCCCAGAAATGTTGCAGCTGGATCTATTAGGCAATTAGATCCAAGTATCGCAGCCTCTAGAAGATTAGATTCCTTTGCTTATGATTTAGTTACTGATCTGGGCGCCGCTACTCACGAACAAAAGCACGAACTTTTAAAGATTCTCGGATTTAAAACTAATTCTTACGATAAGAAATGTGAGAGCTTGGAAGAAGTTTTTAGTTTTTATAAAAAGATAGAGATGATAAGAGATAGCCTTTATTATGAAATTGACGGAGTTATTGCTACGGTTAATGACAATAAGACCTTTAAAAAACTTGGAGTTATAGGAAAAGCTCCTCGAGGATCCATTGCTTATAAATTCCCGCTCAAGGAAGCTACTTCTATGGTTGAAGATATTAAAATACAGATTGGTAGAACCGGCGTGTTAACTCCAGTGGCTCACTTAAAGCCAGTAAAGATAGGTGGAGTGACTGTAACTAGAGCAACTCTTCATAATCATGATGAAATTGAAAGACTCGGTTTAAAAATTGGAGACACAGTAATTATCGGACGGGCCGGTGATGTTATCCCTGATGTTATTAAAGTTATACCCCAGGCTAGAACAGGTGGCGAGAAAAATTTTATATTTCCTAAAAAATGTCCAGCGTGTGATTCTGATATAGAAAAGATCAAGAAAGAGGCAACTATATTCCGTTGTCCGAATAAAAAATGTCCAGACAGAAAAAGAGAGCATTTTTCTTACTTCGTTTCAAAAAAAGGGTTTGATTTTTCTGGGTTAGGAAAAAGGATTATAGAGAAAATGATTGACCATAAAATAGTCTCTTCACCAGCTGACTTGTTTTTTATTAAAAAAGAAGACCTTTTATCTTTAGAAGGTTTTCAAGAAAAGTTGATTAATAATATAATGGAAGCGATTAATCAGAAAAAGAAGGTAAAGTTTGAAAAATTAATTTGTGCGCTTGGTATTGAAAACGTCGGAGAAGAAACAGCTTTTTTATTAAAAAAGAACTTTAGGGGTCTAGATGAGATTGGAAGGGCTTCGCTAGAAGAACTAATTGAAATAAAGGATATTGGAGAAGTAACTGCAAGGAACATACATCAATGGTTTAGAGATATGGAAAATATTATATTACTTGAAAGATTAAAAAAGGCGGGCGTTGAAATAATTAGGGAGCCAAGAAAACAGAAAGATTTATTAGAAGGTAAGACATTTGTTTTGACAGGGAGTCTAAATTCCTTTACAAGAGATGAGGCAAGGGGGAAAATAATGGCTTTAGGCGGTAAGGTTTCTGATGTCGTATCATCTAAGATTGATTTTATCGTTGTAGGGAAAGATCCCGGATCAAAGGCTGTAAAGGCTGGGAAGCTTAAAATTAAAAAACTAAACGAGGAAAAATTTAAGAATATTATTAAGGGTTGATATGAACGGAGTATTAAAACATTTTAAATCAATGGATTGGCTTATTATAGCCTCTTCTTCTTTCCTTTTTGCATTAGGAGCTATATCTATTTATGCATCCTCAGTTGGTGGGAATATGTCAGATTTTTTCAAGCAAATGATTTTCTTTGCTCTTGGAATATCCGTAATGATTGCGCTGAGTTTTTTTGACTGGAGGGCATTGAAGGAAAACCCTTATTTTGTTTTAACACTTTATTTTATCGGAGTAATACTTTTGCTTGGATTATTTGTATTTGCTCCAGAGATAAGAGATGTAAGGCGCTGGTATGCACTTGGCCCAATATCATTTGACCCAGTTGAGTTTATTAGAATAGTCTTGATAGTTTTATTGGCTAAATATTTTTCCGGAAGACATGCCGAAATGTATAAGATATCCCACGTTGTATTATCGGGTATTTATATCTTAATACCATCAGTTATTACTTTCTTTCAGCCTGATCTCGGATCAGCGATAATATTAGGTTTTTTATGGATTGGGGTTCTTATTGTTTCCGGTATAAAAACCAAGCATTTTATCGCATTATGTATGATCGGTCTCCTAGTCCTTAGTTTAGGCTGGCTTTTTCTATTGAAAGATTATCAAAAAGTTCGTATAACGGCTTTTCTTGAACCGAAGATGGACCCGCAAGGAATTAATTGGAATCCCGAACAAGCTAAAATAGCAATAGGTAGTGGTGGTTTTTTGGGCCAGGGTATTGGCAAGGGTTCCCAGACGCAAAATGGGTTTCTGCCCGAAGCTAAGACAGACTTTGTTTTTTCAGCCATAGCCGAAGAGTTAGGTCTTTTGGGAGTAATTGCAATTTTAGGAGCATTCTCTTTGTTATTTTTTCGGATACTTAAATTAGCCTTAAGGGCACCCGATAACTTTTCGCGCTTATTCTGCTCGGGGTTTGTAATCATGCTAGCTGCTCAAGTTTTTGTTAATATAGGGATGAATCAGGGAATTTTGCCTATTGTTGGAATCCCACTCCCTTTTGTGAGCTATGGGGGAAGTAGTCTTTTTTTTACTTTCATAGGACTAGGAATAATTCAAAGTATTAAGGTAAGCATTGACAAATTTTGAAATAAACGTAAACTAACTAAAGTGGACTTTTGTTTTTTGAGTTTCGTTGTTAATCACATAATACATCTTGTTAAAATTGTCTTTAACAGAAATCTTATTATAAAAACGTCAATCACCCTAGTTAGATAACTCAGGGTCATTTTGCTTTTTAGCCTAAAATAAAATGCAACGCATCTTTTGTGCGTAGCGAATAATTTAAATATTATGCAAAAACTCCCAGTCAAAAATTTCGGTAAGTCAAAGGTTTCTTTTCCGAGGCCATATCTTCTTTCTCTTCAAAAAGAAAGTTGGCAAAGGTTCTGGGAAGAGGGGTTAAAGAATTTATTCAAAGAAGTTTCTCCTATAAGAGACTATACTGGAAAAGAATGGGAACTTTGGTTCTTGGATTACAAGATGGACGTTCCTAAGTATAAAGACGACGAAGACGCAAAGATTAATAACGACTCCTATGAAGCGCCTTTAAGGGTGATGGCCAAGTTAGTTAATCTTAAGACCAAAGACGTTAAAGAACAGGAGGTTTTTTTGACTGATTTTCCGATTATGACCGAGAGAGGGACCTTCATTGTTAATGGCGTTGAAAGAGTTGCCATATCACAATTAATAAGATCTCCTGGTGTTTTCTTTACATCTCAAATTATTCAAGGGAAACATTTCTTTGGTGGAAAAATTATTCCAAACAGAGGAGCTTGGCTAGAGTTTGAGACCGAAGTTTCCGGCTTTATGGCTCTTAAAATTGATAAAAAGAGAAAGATTCCCGCAACTATTCTATTAAGGGCTTTTTGTTTGCCTAAAAAAAATGCAACCGGATTAACTGACGATGAGATCCTTGAAATGTTTAAGGATGTTGATAAGGGAGAATTAAGATATATTGAAGAGACTCTTAAAAAAGACCCCTTTAAGACTAGAGACGAAGCATTGATTGAAATTTATAAAAGATTAAGACCTGGAGACATTGCGACCGTTGAAACAGCCACAGAGCTAATAGAAAACACTTTCTTTAATTTTACAAGATACGACCTTTCAGAAGTTGGAAGATGGAGAATGATTCAAAGGCTTCCATATGACTCTACAACCGATGAAATCAATATTGAAGACAGGGTTTTAAGATCGGACGACATCATTCATACTTTAAGAGAGGTGGTAAGACTAAACAATGATCCTGATGCAAAGCCTGATCAAATCGATCACCTTGGACACAGAAGAGTCAGAACTTTTACAGAAACTCTTGAGAATAAACTAAGATTGGGAGTTATGAGGATGGAAAGACATATTCGAGATAAAATGTCAACTCTAGAACCATTTTCTATGACACCTTCACAGATTATTAATCCTCGTTCGTTTATGTCTGCGGTTAAAGAATTTTTTACTGCTTCTCAGCTTTCTCAATTTATGGATAATGAAAATCCATTAGCTGAGTTAGAACACAAAAGAAGATTGACCGCAACAGGACCCGGAGGATTAACTCGCGAAAGGGCTGGATTTGAGGCGAGAGACGTACAGCCATCTCATTATGGAAGAATTTGTCCGATTGAAACTCCAGAAGGTCCAAACGTTGGATTGGTTGTTCACTTAGCTAACTTTGCCAGAATTAATCGCTATGGATTTATTGAAACTCCTTATTTTAAGGTTGAAAAAGGAAAAGTTACTTCCGAGGCTTATTATATGAATGCTTATGAGGAAGAGAAATATAATATTGCTCATGCAGGAATTGAGATAAACGATAAGAACGAAATTTTAGCTGCAAAAGTGGAAGCTAGAGTAAAGGGAGAACCTGGTTTGATAGAAAAAAATAAAATAGATTTCATTGACGTGTCTTCAGAGCAGTTTATTTCAGTTGCTACATCATGTATCCCATTCCTACAGAACGATGATGCTAACAGAGCTCTTATGGGATCAAATATGCAAAGGCAATCAGTGCCATTGATTAATCCTGAGCCACCATTAGTATCAACTGGAATTGAAGATAAAATTGCCAAAGATTCAGGACAAGTTTTTCTTTCTCCTTTTGATGGGAACGTTGTTGAAGTTGATGCTTTACATATCGTTGTAAGACCAGAAGGAAAAAAAGATAATAGGTCAGACGTTACTTATAAATTTAAGACATTTAATAAAACTAATCAGTATACTTGCTTCCATCAACGGACAACAGTTCGTAAGGGTCAAAAAGTTAAGAAAGGAGAAATTCTTTCTGATGGAGGAAGTATTGCACAAGGAAGAATGGCCTTGGGTCAAAACGTTTTAGTAGCTTTTGTTTCTTGGAGAGGGCTTAACTTTGAAGATGCTATTATAGTTTCTGAAAGACTTGTTCAGAAAGATACATATACATCTATTCATGTTGAAAGCTTGACTTGTGATGTTCGTGAAACAAAACTTGGACCAGAAATTATTACTAGTGACATACCAAATGTTTCAGAAAAGAAACTTAAAGACTTAGACGAAGAGGGTGTTATAAGAGTTGGCGCCGAAGTTGGACCAAATGATATCCTGGTTGGAAAGATTTCTCCTAAAGGAGAGGTTGATATGACCGCTGAAGAAAGATTACTTAAAGCTATCTTTGGAGAAAAAGCTAAGGAAGTCAAAGACACTTCCCTTATTATGGAGCACGGAAAGAAAGGGAGGGTTATTGGAGTCAAAATCTTTTCTCGAGATATGGGGCATAAGCTTGACCCAGGCGTTATAAAAAGAGTTGAAGTAGATATTGCTGAAATAAGAAAAATTGAAGCCGGAGACAAGCTTGCTGGAAGACATGGAAACAAGGGCATTATTTCAAAAGTACTTCCCGTTGAAGATATGCCTTATCTAGAAGATGGAACTCCTGTAGATATTGTTCTTAATCCTTTATCCGTAGCTTCTAGAATGAATATTGGACAAATACTTGAAACTCACCTAGGTTGGGCTGCTAAGAAATTGAATTATATCGCAGTAACTCCTTCACTATCCAGTGCTAATGAAAAAGACATTCAAGAAGAACTAAAGAAAGCAGGTCTTCCCGAAGATGGAAAAGTTAAACTATTTGATGGAAGAACCGGAGAAGCTTTCCCTGAAAGAATTACCGTTGGAATAATTTACATGATGAAATTGATACATATGGTAAGAGATAAGATTCATATGAGATCAATCGGACCATACTCTCTAATAACTCAACAGCCTTTAGGAGGAAAGGCACAGTTCGGAGGGCAAAGACTTGGAGAGATGGAAGTATGGGCATTAGAAGGGTATGGAGCTGCAACTGTACTGCAAGAGATGTTAACCATTAAATCGGATGATATCACTGGAAGAGCAGCTGCATATGAATCCATCTTGAAAGGAGAAGTTATTAAGACCCCAAACATTCCTTCTTCTTTTAACCTATTAGTCAACGAATTAAAATCGCTTTCTCTTAGTATTGAGATCAAGGGCGAAAAAACAGAGTAATTTAACTAACCTTTAATTTAAAAACCATGAAGGTTGAAAATTTAGAATCTATAAGAATAAAAATTGCTTCACCCGACGATGTTCTCGGGTGGTCTCACGGTGAGGTGACAAAGCCAGAAACAATAAACTACAGAAATCAAAGGCCTGAAAAGGACGGATTATTCTGTGAAAAAATATTCGGTCCCGAAAAGGATTTCGAATGTTACTGCGGAAAATATAGAAAGATACGTTATAAGGGAATAATTTGTGATAGATGTGGTGTTGAAGTAACTAGATCATCAGTCAGAAGAGAAAGAATGGGCCACATTAAATTAGCCTGTCCCGTTTCTCATATATGGTTTTTAAGAGGAGTTCCATCAAGAATTGGAATGGTTTTAAATATTCCGATGCAAAAACTAGAAAAGGTTATTTATTTTGCCGCATATATTGTAACTCATGTTAACAATGAAGCTAAAGAAGGAATTATTAAGGAAATAGAAGCGGAATTCAAGCAAAGAATAAAATTGATAGAAGCAAAAGAAAAAGGAACTGAGCAGAAAACTGAATCACAAGAATTAAAGTCCGCAAGATCAAAAGCACTAGAGGAAGTTTCTAGTATCAAGAATTTTAAGATATTGTCAGAGGTTGAATATTATGATCTTTCTTTAAAGTATGGAGAAATTTTTGAAGCAGGAACTGGAGCAGAGGCCTTAAGAAAAATATTCGAAAGAGTTAATCTTGAAGATGAAATAACTAAAGTTGAGGCAGTTGTGGAGGGATTATCTGCTATTGAAAAAAAGAAGGCTCAAAAAAGATTACAATTACTTAAAAGCATGAAAAAGGCTGGCATTAGACCAGAATGGATGTTTTTGACTACACTTCCTATCTTACCACCAGATCTTAGGCCAATAGTTCAACTTGACGGAGGACGCTATGCTTCTTCTGATCTTAACGATCTTTATAGAAGAGTCATTAACCGAAATAACAGATTGAAATATTTATTAGAAATTAATGCACCTGATGTAATTGTTAGAAACGAAAAGAGAATGTTGCAGGAAGCTGTCGATGCTCTTATTGATAATGATATGAGAAAGGGAGTAATAACTCAGGCTACAACCGGAGGAAGAAGACTTCTTAAGTCCTTAGCTGATATGCTTAAGGGAAAGCAGGGACGATTTAGACAAAACCTTCTTGGCAAAAGAGTAGATTATTCTGGAAGATCAGTTATTGTGGTTGGTGCACAACTCAAGCTTTATCAGTGTGGACTACCTAAAAAGATGGCTCTGGAACTCTTTAAGCCTTTTGTGATTAATAAAATATTAGAAAGAGAGCTAGCATATAATGTGAGGGGTGCAACTAAATTAATTGAAGAAGGAATAGACGAAGTTTGGGGAATATTAGAAGAGGTGGTCAAGGATAAAGTTGTTTTACTTAATCGTGCTCCTACCCTTCATCGTTTAGGTTTTCAAGCCTTTAGACCTCTATTGATTGAAGAGAACGTTATTCAACTACATCCATTAGTTTGTAGTGCTTTTAATGCAGACTTTGATGGAGATCAGATGGCAGTCCATCTTCCATTATCAGAAGAAGCTCAGAAAGAAGCAAAAGATATTATGTTGTCTTCTTTGAACTTATTAAAACCAGCTACAGGACTTCCAATTGTATCACCAACTCAGGATATCGTTTTGGGTTGCTACTGGCTTACAAAAGTAATGGAAGGAAAAGAGGGCGAAGGCAAGGTCTTTGGCTCAGCAAAAGAAGCTCTTCTAGCCCAAGAATTTGGACACATTGATTTACGAGCAAAAGTAAAAGTAAGAATGAACAACGAGATGGTTGAAACTAGTGCAGGTAGAATCATTTTTAATGGGGTGATACCAGAGGGTCACGAATTTCAGAATGAACTTATGAATTCCAAGAATCTTCGAAAGCTTACTCGAGAGATCATTGAAGACTATGGAAAAGAAATAGCTCAAATAACCCTAGACAAGATAAAGGATCTTGGATTTGAGTATGCAACTCAATCAGGTGTTTCCTGGGGAATGGGAGACTTAATAGTTCCTGAAGAAAAGAAAGAAATTATTGAAACGACTAATAAAGAGGTTGAAAAAATAGAAGATTATTACAAAAAAGGATTCTTTTCTAAAGAAGAAAAGACAGAGAAAATTATTGAAGCTTGGCATAAAACAAAAAGAGAAATTGAGAAACTTGTTCCAAAAACTCTACCAAATGATGGATCAGTCTTTGCCATTATTGATTCTGGGTCAAGAGGTTCTTGGTCTCAACCGGTTCAAATGGCGGGAATGAAGGGATTGGTAGCTAACCCTGCTGGTCAGACTATTGAGTTACCTATTAGAAGTTCTTTCAAAGAAGGATTTGGTGTTCTTGAGTACTTCATTTCAACTCATGGTGCTAGAAAAGGAACTGCTGATACGGCTCTTAGGACAGCAACCGCTGGATACTTAACCCGAAGACTAGTTGACGTTTCTCATGAGGTTATTATTCTAGAGGATGATTGTAAAGATCACAAAGGGTTAGAAGTAAACAGGGCAGACGTAGATGAAATAGATCAAGACATGACCTTCAAGATTGTAGGAAGGTTAGCAATGGAAGATATTAAGGATAAATCAGGATTATTGGTCAAAAAAGGCGATATAATTGATTGGAAGAAAGCAGAGATAATTTCAAAGTCAGAAGAAATAAAAAGCTTCAGAGTAAGGTCGCCACTTACATGCAATACAGCAAGGGGAGTTTGTAAAAATTGCTATGGATGGGATCCAGGCCAAAATGATATGGTTAAGATAGGAGATGCGGTTGGAGTCATTGCAGCACAAGCAATTGGTGAACCTGGAACACAGTTAACCATGAGAACCTTTCATACTGGAGGAGTTGCGGGAGGTGGAGATATTACCTTAGGTTTACCTAGAGTTCAAGAAATATTTGAAGTTAGAGTTCCTGGAGGAAAGGCTGAAATATCTAGAACTGATGGAAAGGTAATAGAAATAACTCCTGAGGGAGTAATTAAGATAAAGCCAAAAGGTGAAGTTGTTAAAACCAAGAAAAAATCAGAAACTATTGATTATAAAACATCTCTTAAGTCTGAGATTCTAGTAGAGGTAGGCCAAGATGTTAAGAAAGGTGATTTGCTTTGCCAAGGCAATCTAGACCTTCGAGATGTATTCAAATTAGATGGAATGGAAATAACTCAAAAGCATATTTTACAAGAAGTCCAAAGAATTTATGTTTCTCAAGGAGTTAATGTTCATGATAAGCATATTGAACTTATTGTTAGGCAAATGTTTTCAAGAGTTAAAATCAAAAAACCAGGTGGTTCAATTTTAGTTCCCGGAGAAGTAATTGAGAAAGAGAAGCTACATGAAATCAATGAAAAGCTAGAAAAAGAAGGCAAAGAAAAAGCAGTCGCCTCTTCAGTTCTTCTTGGTATCACTAACGTTGCGTTAACTACGGACTCATTCCTTTCAGCTGCGTCATTTCAAGAAACATCAAGAGTTTTAATTAAGGCCGCCCTAGAAGGAAAGGAAGACAAGCTAAGAGGTCTTAAAGAAAATGTCATTATTGGAAAGATAATCCCAGCAGGTACAGGATATAAAAAGAATAAATAAACCTTGTGGCTAAAAGAAAGAAGAAAAAAAGACCAGCTAAAAAAGATCCTAAAAAGGAGGGGGGACTTTTCCCTCTTCCCAAGCAGGTCAAAAAAACAATCATTAGCACATCGTTATTTTTAGCTAGTGTGGTACTTCTTTTTTCCTTTCTAGATCTTTCTGGATTAGCTGGAAGGTATCTTAAAAATATATTTATTATTTTAGTTGGAAGGTCGGTATTTATTATTCCGGTAGTATTTTTTATTGCTGGCCTTATCTTTATCAAAACAAAGTATAAGAGATTTCTATTACCTTTAATAATAGCATCAATTCTTGTTGTCCTAGGGTTATCCGGAATTTTTGAAATATTAACATCAGAATCAAGTTATTTTCCATCTCCCAATGGAACTAATGAAGGAGGATGGCTTGGAAATATCATAGGCTCTCCTTTATTGAGTCTTTTTGATTTTTGGATTAGCTTTGCCATATTCGCCTGCTCTATGATTGCAGGTTCTTTGATTTTTGCTCAACTTCTTCAGCTCCCACCTTCTTTGAGAGAAGAATTCAATGCTCATCGAGAATCACTTCCTTTAAAGATATTCAAGAAAGTAATAGGTAAGAAAAATAAATTTACAATTAAGAATGTAGACGATAGTAAGACATCACAACAGCAGCCATTACCAGTCAAAGAGGTTGCAAAAGAAGATCCTAAGAAGCCTGTAGAAGGAGATAAGGCAAAGCCTAAGGCACCTGAAAAAGAACATTTTTCTTATAAATTACCACCTCCAGAACTTCTTCAGAAAGACAGAGGTGTTCCTAATTCCGGAGATACCACAATAAGCAAGGCAATGATTAAGAAAACCTTAGAAAACTTTGATATTCCGGTTGAGATGGGAGAGGCTTATACCGGACCAACCGTTACTCAGTACACGCTTAAGCCAGCTGAAGGAATTAAGCTTTCAAAGATTACAACTCTTTCTAATGATCTTTCCTTAGCTCTTGCGGCCCACTCTGTTAGAATAGAGGCTCCAATTCCAGGAAAGTCACTGGTTGGTGTTGAAATACCAAATAAGGTAAGATCTGAAGTAAGACTAAGAGGAATCGTCGATGATCCCAGGTTCTTTGATCCAGAAACTAGACTAACAATTGGAATGGGTAAAGATGTCTCCGGAGAATCAACCTATGCTCATCTTGAAAAAATGCCTCATCTTTTGATTGCCGGAGCCACTGGTGCGGGTAAGACCATATTCTTGAACACAGTTATATTGAGCCTTTTATTTAAGAATTCTCCTAAGACTTTAAGATTAATTTTGGTTGATCCTAAAAGAGTTGAGTTTACCCATTATGAGGAAATACCTCATTTATTGACACCAGTAATTCATGATGTTCATAAAACATGTAATGCCCTCAAATGGCTAACAGGAGAAATGGAAAGAAGATTAAAAGCTATGTCCGTGGTAAAAGCTCGAGACATTAAGAGTTATAATGTAATTGTTGCAAAAAACAATGAGTCCAAGAAGGGGGAAGAGATGGACCCTATGCCTTATATCGTCTTAATTGTAGATGAGCTGGCCGACCTTATGTCAACGAAGGGAAGAGATGTTGAGGCTGGTATTGTGCGACTTGCTCAAATGGCTAGAGCCGCTGGAATACATTTAGTGTTAGCTACTCAGAGGCCGTCTGTTGAAGTAATTACTGGATTAATCAAGGCAAACGTTACCTCAAGGGTAGCATTTCAAGTTGCTTCACAAATTGATTCCCGAACCATAATTGATACTTCCGGAGCCGAGAAATTAATTGGAGCCGGTGACTTTTTATATGTAACTGGAGATGTCGCTAAACCTAGAAGACTGCAAGGACCCTATGTTTCAGAAAAAGAAATTAAAGGAGTTGTTGAGTGGATGAAAGTTAACTACAAAGACATATTTGACGAGGAAGACGATCTTGGTGGAGGACTAGAGCTAGAGCTAGAAGTTTCATCACAAGAATCATTTAGCCCATTTTCATCTTCATCTGAGGATGGAAACGACGTATTATATGATGAAGCCAAGAAGCTTGTTCTCGAGAATAAAAAAGCTTCCGCATCATTTTTACAAAGAAGACTAAGAATTGGTTACGCTCGAGCTGCTAGATTAATTGATATGATGGAAGAGAGGGGTGTGGTTGGTTCTGGAGATGGTGCTAAAGCAAGAGAAGTATATGGGCAAGATGAAGATAACGATGAGGAATGGCATAAAATTTAATTTTATAATCTAATTTTTTTATGGCAAAAAAACAAAAATCAAAAGAAGAGAAGTTGGGTCTTAAGGAGTCAATTGAAGAAATTAAGCAAAGGTTCGGAGAAGGAGCTATTATGAAAATGAGAGATGTTCGAGCAGTTGATGTTGATGTTATTCCAACTGGCGCCGTTTCTTTAGATGCTGCCTTGGGGGTTGGTGGAATTCCAAGAGGAAGGGTAATTGAAATTTTTGGACCAGAGTCAAGCGGAAAAACTACACTAGCCCTTCATATTTTAGCTGAAGCCCAGAAGATGGGTGGTGTCGGAGCCTTTATTGATGCTGAAAATGCTCTTGATCCAGATTATGCTAAAAAGATTGGAGTAAATATTGACGAACTTTTAATATCTCAACCTGATTCAGGGGAGCAAGCATTACAAATCGTAGAAGCTTTGGTGAGATCAGAAGAAGTTGATGTTATAGTTATTGACTCAGTAGCTGCATTAGCTCCGAAGGCAGAAATTGCCGGTGAAGTTGGAGATTTTCAAATTGGACTCCAAGCAAGGCTTATGTCTTCAGCTTTAAGAAAATTATCTGGCATTATTTTTAAAACTAAAACATCCGTAATATTCTTAAATCAAACAAGAATGAAAATTGGAGTTATGTTTGGAAATCCAGAAACAACCTCTGGAGGATTGGCTTTAAAGTTTTACTCCTCAGTAAGAATAGACTTAAGAAGAATTGCTCAGATTAAACAAGGAGAAGAGATTGTTGGAAACCGTGCGAAAGCTAAGATAGTTAAGAATAAGGTTGCGGCACCCTTTAGAGTTGCAGAGTTTGATATCTATTACAATGAGGGAATTTCATATTTCGGTGATATTTTAAATATCGGAGTAAAAGAGGGGGTAATCAAAAAAGCGGGATCTTGGTATCAATATGGAGATATTAAGCTTGGACAAGGAACCGATGGAGCCAAGGTCTTTTTAAAAGAAAACCCAAAAGTTACCCAAGAGATTAGAGATATATTTATGGAAAAGCAAAAAACCTCCAATTAATTGGAGGTTTTCTCTGAATAGTTTATTACTTTGAAGTAATGGGAAGAAGTCCGACAGCTCGGGCTCTTTTTATTGATCTCGCAAGATGCCTTTGGTGATAAGAGCAAGTCCCGGTCTTTTTTCTTGGTCTTATTTTCTTAAGGCCAGAAATGAACTTGATTAACATTCTGGTTTCTTTGAAATCAATTTCTTTTATGTTGTTTTTGCAAAAATAGCACTCCATATTTTTCTATTAAAAAGGTATATCTTTTATATCAATTTCTCCTTCATCTTCCTGTATTACAGGCATTTTTTCAGAAGGGTTTCCTTTTTCTTGTTGAGGATATTCATTTCCTTTTGGTCCCATTTGTATGCTTTCTCCCACTATTTCGGTTTTAAATTTCTTGTTTCCTTCCTGATCTTGCCATGACCTTGTTTGCATTCTTCCTTCAATTAAAGCCAATGAACCCTTTTTAAGGTATTGAGAAGCTATTTCGGCTAGCTTTCCAAAAAGTACAATGTTATGAAATTCGGTTTGATCTTGTCTCTGGCCAGCTTTGTCATTGAAATATCTATTAGTTGCCATTCCGAAAGATGATACTTGTTGGCCACTTGGAAGAGCCTTTGTTTCCGGATCTCTAGTTAACCGACCGACTATAATGACTTTGTTGAAATTCATAAATTAATCGTTAAGGATTTCCTCTATTTTTTTATCTATTTCTTTAATATTAACTTTTTTAACTGGAGCCTCTTCATTTTTAACTACGACCTCTTCTGTCTTGTATTCTTCTGATCTTTTCTTCCGCTCTCTTTCATTCTTTTTCTTAGCAAGGAAGATATGTCTCATTACAGCCTTTTCCTCTTTTAGATGTTTCTCTAATAAGGCTATCTTTTCAGGTTCAGCGTTAAAAAGAACAGTAATTAGAAAAACTCTTTTTTTACCTTCTATCTCAGAATTTAGGTCTTTTTTTAGGGGACTAAATCCTTTGTTTAAAATTTCACCATCTTTTTCAATAATAGAGTAAATTTCACTTTGAATTGATTCAATTTCCTCTTCGTTTAATTCTGGAGAAACTAAATAAGTTAATTCGTATTTTTTCATGTTTTCCCTTTTGCTTTATACTGAAATTATAGCAGGTTAATATAATTTTATCAAGCCTCGTATTAAATCATCTAAAATCAAACCATAGAGGTGCCGATTAAATCATTTAATTTCTAACCGAAATTAATTACAGTAGAATGAAGTAATTAATAAATAACTTCATTTTACTAATATGGATATGCAATCAAGAAACCAATATCTCAAAGAATTAAGAACAGAATATTTGAAGACAAAATCAAAAAAGATAAGAGGAGATCTGTTGAATGAAGCCGAGAAAAGAACCAAGCTAGATAGAAAATACCTAGTAGTAAAACTACGCCCTAAAAGCAATCTGGATAAGAATGCTTCTGAAAGGAAAAGAAGAAAACAGTATTATGACAATTCTGTTAAGCCAGCCTTAGTCAGAAGGTGGGAAATATTCGATTATCCCTGTGGACAGAGACTAGTGTCCTTACTGGATACAGAGACGGACAAGTTAAGAATACTCGGCGAACTGAAATGTTCAGATT
>JAHXGM010000016.1 GCA_019923605.1 Candidatus Nealsonbacteria bacterium
GTGATACTCGGTTTTATGCTTCAACATCATCCAAACAACATTTAGATGGGGCAAGTCTTCCTAAAGATATAATATAATTCTTTTCTGTTTCAGTTTTAGAATTACCAGTATTCGGTATTCACTTCCTGTAATAGTTGAAATTAGTTGAACATTCCAATATCGACTAAGAAGTAATTTAATTAAGAGTAGTAACCGACGTATACCAATAACGCAGGTAATTCTTGCCCCTAACCCATAACATTAACGGAAGGACACCTTATCCAGTGGGAGCGCTTAAAGCTTTATTATTTTTAGACCGATAAATGAAAAGGAATAAGATAAGTAAGGTTTTTTCCATAATTGAGGTCACATTAGCGGGAACCTTTTTTAGAACAAAAAACCGCTTCGGTTGAAGCGGTTTTTAAAGTCATTACTATCTTGCGAGTTTAAGTATCATTCTGTGTTCTTCAGGCTCTAGGGAGACAATCTCAAAGCCATATTCTTTTTCGGGGAGCAATTCTTCAGACATCTTTTCAATAGTTCCAAATTCTGAAACATGGCATAGGCCTTGGATTTTACCACTTTCTAGGTCTTTGCTTGATATTAGTTGAATAAATGCTCCAAATGGATTTATTTTACTAACTTTTCCCTTAACAATATCTCCGATCTTATATTTATCTTTTATTTTATCCCAAGGATTATTCCTCAATGATTTAAGGGATAAAAAGACTCTGTCATTTGATATCTCAATTATTTGTGCGTTAACCTTATCTCCTTCCTTTACTACTTCTGAAGGACTTTTAATTATTTGCCAAGCCATTTCAGATATATGTATTAATCCATCGACACCATCTCCGAATGAAATAAATGCTCCAAAGTCAGCAATTCCAGTAATTTCTCCTTCGACTATATCTCCGGCCTGATATTCCTTAAGAAGCTCTTTAGTTTTTTCCATTTCTTTTATCTTTTCAGAAAGGATTAGTTTCTCATCCTTCTTGGAGAAGTCTAGAATCTTAACATCCATTTCTTTACCAATAAATTTTTGAAGTTCTTGTAATATCTTAGATGTATTACCACCTTCTACTTTAGGATAATTTTTTGATGATAACTGTGATACTGGGAGAAATGCCGGTATATTCATTAGTTTTGCTAGCAAACCTCCTTTATTGGCTCCAACAACTTTAACTTTAATGATATCTTCATTATCCTTTTTTTCCTTGAGTGTGTCCCATGCAAGTTCTAAGCCGGCATCATTAGCTGAAAGCTCAATGTAACCATCATCATTCTCAAGAGAAACTATTTTAGCCATTACCTTGTCTCCGTTTTTTACTCGTCTTAGAAGGTCTTTAGCAATCTGGTATTCTTTTCCAAAAATAACACCAGGACTGAAAGCTCCCAAGTCAATATAAAGGGCGGAACGTCCCTTGCCAACGACAATCCCTTCTACTATATCACCAGCTTTAAATCTTTTGCTGGGGCTGTATTTTTCTAGTAATTCCTTCATATTTTTATAATATCTGGATTCTATATCAAACATTGAATTTTTGCAAGGGATATGGTAATATCAGAAAATGAAGTTGTTTTTTAATGATTAATTTATATGAATATTACTTGGCACGGACAATCTTTCTTTCGTATCACTACTCAAAAAGATAAGAATACGGTAGATGTAGTTATAGATCCCTATAACAAAGAGAGCGGGCTTACTCCTCCAAAGGTTAGGGTAGATATTTTAATAGTTAGCGATAATAAGCTTGATCAGAAATCGTTTCCTAATATTGAGGGAAGTCCTTTTTTGATTTCTTTTCCTGGAGAATATGAAGTAAAAGATGTTTTTGTTCAGGGGCTGACCGAAGACCATAAAACAACTTTTTACTTTATTGAGGCAGAGGGAATAAGGATTTGCCATCTTGGTAAATTCTCTCAAAAAGAAATGAGCCCTGATCAATTAGAATCATTGGGGGACGTTGATATTCTTTTTCTTCCAATCGGAGGGGGCGATACCATTGAAGCTAAAGACGCAGCTAAAATTGTTGCTCAAATTGAACCCAAAATAGTGATACCAATGAATTACAAAATTCCAGGGCTCAAGGATAAATTAGAAGGCCTTGATGAGTTTTTAAAAATAATGGGAATAGAAACAAAAGAAGAACTAGCTAAGTTGAGCATTAAACAAAAAGATCTTTCTTTTGAAGAAAAGAAGCCAGAAATAGTTATTCTTAGTCCTAAAAATTGATCAAAATAAGTAAATTTTTTGAAAATGAAAAAACCCTCAGATAAAAATAACCTAGATTTTCAGAACAAAATCGGGCAGATAAAGACAATGGACATTACTGAAGAATTGCAGAAGAGCTATATTGATTATGCAATGTCGGTCATAGTTTCAAGGGCACTTCCTGATGTAAGGGACGGGCTAAAGCCTGTCCAAAGGCGAATACTTTATGCGATGCATGAAGACGGATTAAAACATACGGCTAAATTTCGTAAATCAGCTAACGTTATAGGTTCTGTCTTGGGAAGATACCATCCTCATGGGGATGTCGCTGTTTACGAGGCGATGGTAAGAATGACTCAGGACTTTTCTTTTCGTTATCCTCTTGTTCAAGGACAGGGTAATATGGGATCAATTGATGGTGACGGAGCTGCGGCATATCGTTACACCGAAGCTCGGCTTTCTAAAATTGGAGAAGAGTTATTAAGGGATATTGAAAAAAATACGGTTGAATTTTCAGATAATTATGATGGATCACAAAGAGAACCTACCGTTTTACCCGCTCCCTTTCCTGAACTTCTTTTAAATGGAACATTGGGTATTGCTGTAGGAATGGCTACTTCTATACCACCTCATAATCTCACTGAGGTTATTGATGCAACAGTTCATCTTATTCATAATCCAGAAGCTACAACAGAAGACCTTTTTGAATTTATTAAGGGACCGGACTTTCCTACCAGAGGTCAAATATATGACCAAAAAGAAATCATAACGGCTTATTCCCAGGGCAGGGGTCCAATAGTCATAAGAGGAAAAGCGGATATTGTTGAGTCAGAAAAATCAAAACAAAGGCAGATATTAATTACAGAGATACCTTATCAGGTGAACAAATCATCTCTTGTTGAGCAATTCGCAAAATTAGTATCAGAAAAGAAAATAGAAGGAATAAAAGATATAAGAGATGAGTCTGACAGAGAAGGATTAAGAATTGCGATTGATCTTAAGGGAGAAGCGCAACCTAAAAAAATTATCAATCGTCTTTATAAATTCTCTAACCTTCAAAAAACTTTTCATCTCAATATGCTTGCTCTGGTTGATGGTATTCAACCTAAAATTCTTAGTCTAGCAGAGGTTTTAAGTCATTACCTTATTCATCGCAAAGATGTAATTTATCGACGAACTAAATTTGAATTAGACAAAGCAAAGGAAAGAACACATATCTTAGAAGGGTTAGTAAAAGCTTTAGTTAATATAGATAGGTGTATAAAAATCATCAAAGAATCAAAGAGCAAGGATGAAGCGGCTCAAAACTTAATGAAGGCTTTCAAGCTTAGTCAAATACAGGCTAACGCAATTCTAGAAATAAGGCTTCATCAATTAGCAAAACTTGAAAGACAAAGAATTGAAGATGAGTTGGCAAAGAAATTGAAAGAAATAAAAGAACTAGAGGCAATCTTAAAGAGTCCGAAGAGAATGAACTCAATTATTGAAAAAGAATTACTAGAAGTTAAGAAGAATTTTGGAGACGAGAGAAAGACTAAGGTTTATCTTCAGAAGCTTGAGGAAATTGCAGAAGAAGACCTTATACCACTTGAAGACACTATCATTACCCTTACTAGTGGAGGATATATTAAAAGGATAAATCCATCTACATACAAGATACAAAAACGGGGCGGAAGAGGTATTTTAGGAATGAAGACCGTTCAAGATGATTTAGTAGAACATTTTATTGAAGCAAAGACCCATGATTCACTACTTTTCTTTACTGATTCCGGTAAGGTTTTCAGGATTCTGGCCTATGAGATTCCAGAAGGCACAAGAGTTGCCAGGGGAAGGGGTATATTTAATTTCTTAGAAATATCTTCTCAAGAGAAAGTTCTTTCAATTATTCCTCTTCAAAAAGAAGACGTTGAGAAGAATATTAAATATCTAGTAATGGGAACAAGAGATGGAGTTATAAAGAAGACGCCGATTGACGACTTCAAGAACATTCGTCGTTCTGGACTAATCGCCATTAACTTAAGAAAGAATGATCTTTTGAGAAAGGTTTGCAAAACAACCGGAGAAGATGATATAATAATGGTTACCAACAAGGGTCAATCAATAAGGTTTAAAGAAAAAGATGTAAGAGAGATGGGAAGGACTGCGGCCGGAGTAAAGGGAATTGCTCTTAAAAAGGACGACAAAGTGTTAGGTATGGATGTTGTTCGGAAAGAAGATGAATCAAAAGGATTCTTACTAGTTGTTACAAACAAAGGTTTTGGGAAGAAGACATTGCTTAAAGAATATCGAACCCAACAAAGAGGTGGCTCGGGTATTAAGGCACTAAATGTTACTTCCAAGATAGGAGATCTTTCTGTGTCAAAGGTGTTGTCCGGAGAAGAGGAAGAGTTGATGGTAATTTCTCAAAAAGGTCACATCATTAAGAGTAAGATATCTTTAATACCTAAGTTATCGCGGACAACTCAGGGAGTAAGGCTTATGAAGCTTGCAGATAAAGATATGGTTGCTTCTGCGATATGTAGCTAAATATTATTGACATTAATCAAAAAAAATAAGAAAATATATTATGAAGCGATGGGTTTTATTCATTATATTATTAGTAATTTTTTTAGTAATAGGTGGAAGCATTGATGCGACGACATTTAGAAACCCCATAAAGGCTGCAAACTTCACACAATTGCTAAACTTATTGATTAATTTTCTTTGGGTTCTTTCCCTTGCTTTATTGCCTCTTGCTATTATGATGTCAGCCTTTTACTTTCTAACAGGAGGAGGGAATGATAAGCAAATTACCGCTGCCAAAAATATATTACTCTATGCATTTATGGGTTTCATTATAATAACTGCGGCAAGAGGTCTAATTCCTAAGATTATCGGAGTTTTAACGACATAAAGAGATTATTTCCAAATTAAAAAGGTCGGATTTAAAATAAATAAAAAGAAAATATGAAAAAAATAATAATTTTAACCTTAATATTTCTAATGTTTGCAGTCCCGATGCTAGCCCTTGGAGCACCTGCTCCAGCAGGCGCTCCAGACACCCGAGTCGATGCTCCCAATCTTACAACAACAGAAATTATTAATAGAGTTGTCAACTTGATTTGGTGGGTTATTATCGCCGGAGCGGCTTTAGCAATAATTATAGCAGCAGTTTTGTTCTTGACATCTGCCGGTGATGGTGAGAAGATAGAGAAAGCTCGAGGTTATGTGTTAGGCGCGATATTAGCAATCGTTGTTGGTGCCGCTGCAAGAGGATTAGCAAAATTTGTTACATAAGGAATTTATTTTTTGCCCTCGATTCTTTTTGAGGAAAAGGGGGCTTTCCTTTGGGCAGGTGGTGGAATTGGCAGACACGTTAGTTTTAGGAGCTAATGCCGCAAGGTGTGTGGGTTCGAGTCCCACCCTGCCCACTAATGATATTTCTTGAAAAAGAAAAAAACACGCCACAAAGCGTGTTTTTCCTTTTAAGACACCTTATTTCTCTTTTATTTCTATTGAACTCTTTGGTTCTCTAATTATTCTTGGAATTCTTATGGTCAATATTCCTTCTTTCATAGCTGCATTTATTCTTGATGGATCAATTTCATCGGTGATGATAATCTTTCTTGAAAAATCCCCCCAATAACATTCTTGAAAAAAATAGTTCCTATTTTTATCTTCAGAAGGATTTTTACGATGCCCTTTTATTGTTAATAGATCATTCTCAACGGAAATATCTAATTCTTCGGACTTAATACCAGCTACAGCGGCTTGAATAACCATCTCTGTATCTGTTTGGTACACATCAATGGCAAGCTCTCCTTCTGGATCAGGCCACTTTTTATCGCTGATAGAATGAGATTTCCATTCAGTTTCTTTTTTGTTTTTATCTTCTGGTTTCATCATTTTCTAATTTACAAATACTTGGCATACTCCTGAGCTTTGAAAAGCACAGAAACACGACAAGGAAAAGTGTTATTAAGATTGCTGGCGCTAAAGACAAGAACCATTCGTTAGTTTCTGACATTATTATAGAAGAGTTATACAATCCGTGCAAGAGCATGGCTATTACCAGTCCTTTTACGATTAATATTTTTCTTTTTTTATCATTTAATATTGATATGGCGATATAATAACCCATAATTCCCGAAACTAGAGCATGAAGAAATGTTCCGCTCATAAATCGAATAAGGCTGCCAATTACAGCATCATTTATGGAAAGAGAGTTATCTATTAGCATTGGGGTCGAAACAGACACTGCAGCTAGAAATTCTTTTATAGGGAAAAGAAAGAGGATGTTCTCAAGAGCAGCAAATCCCATGGCAGCGGTTATTGCATATATCATAATGTCTACCGGCTCGTCACATTCAGGACTATTAAGAACGGAATACTTTACAACCATATATTTCACAAATTCTTCAGTAACAGCCGCAATAAATACTACCTGTATTAGCATTATGGCAAATAGGGGTATGTCCATTTCTCTTAGTATGTAGCTAGTGATAATTCCGATTAATAAGACTGGAAACGTTGAAATCATGCCATGAATAAAAACTTTCAGTATAGTTTTATTTGGTTCGGGGCGGACATCTTCTTTTAAAAAGAAAAGAAGCCATACGATACTGGGCAAGAAAGATAATATGGCGAAATATAAGAAGATCATTTATTTGATTTAGTCGGCCAATTATCAATCATTAATAATTCTTTTTTCTTTTTCAACGGCAAGTCTTTGTATATTTCTTCGGTTACAAAGGGAGCAAACGGGTGAAGTAACCTTAGTATATTCCCAAAGGTTTCCACTAGTACATATTGTCTTGATTTTTTTGTCTTTTTATCTTGAAGTACTAGTTTAGATTTTTCAAGTATTTTATCTGCAAAGTTATGCCAAGTATAGTGATAGATTGTTTCGGCTGCATGAGAAAACATATAATCCTCCATGTATTTGGTTACTTTTTCAGAAACCAAGCCAAAGTCACTTAATATCTTTTTATCTTCCTTGGTTAGAATTATTTTACCAGAGGGTTTGTAATCTTGGACATTAAAAGAAATAAATCTAAAAATATTCCAAGTTTTGTTTATAAAATTACGATACCCCTTAATCTTTTCTTCAGACACTATTACATCCCTTCCAGGCATATTACCAATGGTTAACGTAAATCTTAACGCATCGGCGCCATAATTATCAACCATAACTATTGGGTCCACTCCGTTACCTTTTGATTTAGACATTTTTTGTCGATGCTTATCCCTAACTAGTCCGTGAAAGTAAATTTTTTTAAAGGGAACATCTCCGGTAACATACAGGCCAAGCATTACCATCCTTATTACCCAGAAAGGAAGAATATCATAACCAGTTTCCATTACTGATGTGGGATAGAATTCTTTAAAGTCTTTGTGGTCAGGATATTTAAGGGTTGCAAATGGCCATTGCCCTGATGAGAACCAAGTATCAAATACATCCGGATCTTGAACTAAATTTTTACTACCACAATGCTCACATTTGGATGGCTTCTTTCCATCTGTGATCGTCCAAGACTCTTTCTCTTTGGTTGAACAATCATCACATTTCCAGGCCGGTATATTAATACCCCACCAATTTTGACGCGAGATATTCCAATCTCTTAAATTTCTTAACCAGTGTGAGTAAACTTTTTCATAGTTTCTTGGAATGATAGAAATACGTCCATCTTTAACAACTTTAATTGCTTGCTTGGCAAGCGGCTTTGTATCAATAAACCATTGCTTTTTAAGAACTGGCTCAATGTTTTGCTTGCATTTATAACAGATTGCGGCAGTGTGAGTGTAGTTTTCATCCACCTTCTTTATTAACCCCTCTTTCTTCATATCTTCAACCACCTTTTCCCTTGCTTCCATCACCTTTAGTCCTTGATAGGGGCCGGCCTTGTCAGTCATTCTTCCGTTCTCGTCAAC
Organism: Candidatus Nealsonbacteria bacterium; assembly: GCA_019923605.1. Taxonomy (NCBI): domain Bacteria; phylum Candidatus Nealsoniibacteriota; species Candidatus Nealsoniibacteriota bacterium. The sequence continues at coordinate 8,105 of JAHXGM010000016.1, forward strand.
AACTTGAATTGGGCCGGGTATTTCTTTTTTATGTCTTTGCCAAATTTCAAAATCATTGAAGTCATGAGCTGGCGTAACCTTTACTGCTCCTGTTCCAAATTTAGGGTCAACGAATTCATCGGCGATTACTTTTATTGTGCGTTCTCCTAAAAGAGTTTTTACTTTTAATTCTTTTCCAATATATTTTAAATATCTTTTATCGGTTGGATGTACCGCAATTGCAGTATCTCCAAACTTAGTTTCTGGCCTTACGGTGGCTAAAGTAATCGGGCCGTAGATTATATAGTATAGGGGAGCCTTTCTTTCTTCGTGATCTACTTCAAGTTCTGAGAAGGCTGTTTTATGTTTAGTGCAATAATTAACCATTCGTTCGCCCCTATAAACAAGGCCTTCATCAGCCATCCTTTTGAATGTCTTATAGGTCGTATCAATAATGTGTTTATCAAGGGTAAAGGTATCTCTTGACCAATCGCAAGATGCACCCAATTTTTTCATTTGAACCTTTACTGCTTTTCGGTTTTCTTGAGTATAATCCCAAACATTTTTATAGAATTCATCTCTAGACATATCAAAACGAGATCTTCCTTGCTTTTCAAGCTTCTTTTCATAAACAACTTGAGTTTCAAATCCTGCATGATCAACCCCCGGAAGCCATAAAGTTTTTTTATTCTGCATTCGATTGTATCTAGTCATTATGTCTTCGAGTGTAACGAACACAGCATGGCCTAAATGGAGAGGGTCATTTGAATTTGGCGGTGGCATCATAATTGAAAATGCCTCTTTCCTTTTCCCGGGAAGATTATCGGGATTTAAAAATCCACTTTTTTCCCACTGAGCGTATATCTTTGATTCTTTCTCTTCGGGTTCGTAATTTTTTGGTATTTCTTTCATATTTTTAAATTTGAATTTGCTTTTATTTCTTTTAATTTATATTTTTTTGAATTCTTCTTTTTAAGATAACCAACTACAGCCACCATTAACGCATTATCCATTTGAGACCCAGCGGGCGGAAAAAATATCTTAGTTTTAGGGTCTTTTTTTTCAATAAATTGTTTTTGTAGTTCCTTATTAGAAGTTACTCCTCCACCAAGAATAATACTTTTAGCTTTAAAGTTATTCACTGCCCTCAATGTTTTTTCTATTAGTATATCTATAATCGCCTGTTGAATTTCATATGACATTGCTCTAATGTATTCTTCTGATGGATCAAAAACAGATCGGTGATGATAGAGTACAGCGGTTTTTAATCCAGAGAAACTAAAGTCATAGTTTTTTGTTTTTGTCATTGGTCGGGGGAGGGATATTTCTATTCCACCTCTATGTTCTGCGGCTTTCTGGGCTATTTCCGGTCCGCCCGGATATTCCATTCCCAGTATCCGAGCAGTTTTATCAAAGCATTCTCCAGCGGCGTCATCCCTAGTTTCTCCAATGATCTTATAATCTCCAATACCTTTAATTAAAACTAGCTGGGTATGGCCACCTGAAACAATAAGGCCAATTCCGGGGAATATGTCTTTGTCAGAATTAATTTTTAAGACATTGTTGTCTAGAGAGAAAAAAGAAATAGTCAGGTGAGCTTCAATATGATTTATTGGAATAATTGGTATTTCCCAGTAAGAGGAAAGAGCTTTAGTAAAATTAATCCCTGTCCAGAGAGATGGCTCAAGTCCCGGCCCGCTAGTAACGGCAATGAGATTAAGGTCTGGCTTTTCGTACTCGCTCAAGAATTCTATTAGTTCATTCGTTAGTGATTCTTCTCTTTGTAATATTTCTTCGAGCGGTTTTCTGTCTATAACCTCTTTAGACTTTTTCTTTTTAAGAAGTTTTGATTTTCCCAGTGACTCTTTAAGTACCGAGGTTAGATTTTTTTGATGTTCTCTTCTGGCTAAGCTTGGATAAACTCCGCCCCATTCTTTATGGACCTCTATTTGAGAAGAGATGATGTCAGAAAGAATCAGGAATTCAATATCTTTTTCATCCTTTAATTCTATTACAGAAGCACAGGTATCATCGCAAGAAGTTTCTATACCAAGTATTTTCATGAGGTTATTTTAGCTTTAATCTTGTTTTTTTTCAATTTTTAGGCTAGACTTTTTTTGTCCGGCCCCATCGTCTAACGGTTAGGACACCAGGTTTTCAACCTGGCAATCGGGGTTCGATTCCCCGTGGGGTCACCAAATTAGAAATCTCGCTCGAACATTCGATATGGTCCGAGCTGTTATTGGAAGATCTTAGTATTATTATGGCGGATAAATATTTTTAATCTAATCGCTTAAATATCGCTGGAATTAACAATAATTATGTTGCAATAGAAACTTGAAACCAAGAATGAAAGATATTAAATTTCTTTGGAGAGAAAATTATATAGACTACCTGTGGGCAACAGAGACAACAGGTAGGCACTATTTTATAGATAGTGGTTATTTCATATATACAGATGGAGTCTTAGCTGCATATGCCACAAAAGAAGAAATAAAAAAGTCTAAGGTAGATACTAAGCATCTCATAGATAATCCAGAAAAAATATTAGATATTAAAAATAATTTTGATGAAATTAAATTAACAATAGATGCATATCATAAAATATTTTCTGATTTAAATTTGTCTAAATTATCGAATAAGGAAATATACGATATCTATATACAAATAATAGGTCTGTACGGAAAATTTATAGAAGCATATAAATTTACTGAACCCCATATGGTCGACCATGTCGAAAATAAAGTCAAAAGAATAGTTGAAGGGGCTGGTTCAAGTAAAAATACCAATATTATACTCTCAGAAATTTTATCAAATAGAAGCTCTTTGAGTAAATACGGCCTAGAGAATTATAGGAATGTTTTTAATCTCGTTACTAGTGTTGCTAAAGTAAGATTTGATGCAAAAACAATAACTAGCGAGCTCTTAGAAGATACAGAGCGACTTTTAGCAGAAACTTCGCTTAGAACCTTTTATGCCGTCAATCAAGTGTCTAATATGTCTCTAAAAGAATTAAGATCATTATTAGTAGATAGTAAAAATGTTGATATTAAAAAAATAAATACAAGAATTAAAAAGTTTGGCATAGTGGTAACTGTTAAGGGTAAAAAAGCTGGGATAACTGATATGACTTACAAGAAGATAAGAAGTATAGAGAAAATAGATAAAGAGAATAATGGAAGAATTACTGGTGATAGTGTTTATCCCGGAAAAGTAATTGGCATAGTCAGGTTAGTTCCTAAAATTTTTTCGCAAAAAGAATATAATGAATTTATTAGTACCCTAAAAAAGGGAGATATTATAGTTGCTCCGATGACATCCCCTGGTTTAACTCCAGGCTTTTCCAAGGTATCAGGCGTTATTACAGATGAGGGCGGTCTGATGTCACATGCAGCACTTGTGAGTCGAGAAAAGAAGGTGCCCTGTGTGGTGGGCACTAAAAATGCCACACAAATTTTAAAAGAAGGCACAAAGATTGAATTAGATGCAAATGAGGGCGTAATTAAGGTTAGGCAATATCATGAAAATACATAATATAACATCTTATAAGAAAATATTAAACATAGAAATCGTCGGGGGGAAATGTCTGCCTATTTTTGAAATGGGTAAAAATAATATTCCCATACCAATTAGTTATTCCATAGGATATGATTTCTTTGAAAAACATCTGAAAGATATAAATTTTTGGAATAAAATAGATATCAATTCTTTGGAATCAAATAATAAAAATTTAGGAAAGGAATTAGAGTTTGCGAGGAAAATTATTTTGCAATCAAATTTAGACATCCATTTTCTTAATCAGTTAATTGAGATTAAGGATAAATCAGATTTCTGGGCAGTTAGATCTTCTGCTAATATAGAGGATGCAAAAAATAAATCTTGGGCCGGAGTTTTCGAGAGCTATGTAGGCGTTAAAAAAAGTAGCTTAGAGGAATATATTAAGAAAGTCTGGGTCTCAATTTTTTCTGAACGAGTAATTAATTATATTAGTAATCCCAAAGATATTAAAAATATTAAAATGGCTATCTTGCTACAGAAAGCAATAAATGCCGATGTCTCCGGAGTTTGCTTTACAAGAGATCCTTTTAGTAATGGATTAGATCAGATGATAATAGAAGCTGTTCATGGCATGGGTGAATATTTAGTGCAAGGTGAAGTTATTCCGGATCGTTATATAGTAGATAAAGAGGGCGGGTTAATACTAGAGGTTAATTTTAATAAACAATATAATAAATTAAAATTTTCTGGAAAAGGTGAACTAGAGAAGGTGAAGAATGAAAAAAGAGCGCAACAAAAACTCGAAGGCAAGGAAATCATTGAGTTATATGAAATTTCTAAAAAAATAGAGGGAATGTATAATAGCCCCAGAGACATCGAATGGTGTTATTCGAATGGATATTTTTATATACTACAATCTAGGCCCATAACAAGCTAGGTTTTTCTATGATGATTATGATTTAATCCGATAATTCTTGATAACATAATCGCCAGCATGACAATCGATAGGTATTATAAGATAAAAGAGGTATTTAGACAGCACCTCTTTTTATTCCAAATGTATTTTTTCTCTAAACAGTTGAACCTTTGATTTCAATACTGGATATTTTCTTAATTGAAGGTCTTTTTCTAAGATCATTCGGGCGGCATTTTTTGTTTCTTGAACTAGGGAAAGGTTGGTTAGGGAGGTCATTACTATGTCTGGAACGCCCCATTGTTTGTTTCCCATAAAATCTCCAGGACCTCTTAATTCTAAATCTTTTTCTGCTAGAGCAAATCCATCTTCACAAGAAAGAAGGGCTTTAAGCCTGTTTCTGGTTTTTTCAGCAAAGGATTCGGGGAAAAGGAAGCAGTATGATTGAGAGTCTCCTCGTCCAACTCGTCCTCTAAATTGATGCAATTGAGCCAGTCCAAATCTTTCTGCTCCTTCGATAATCATAACGCCAGCATTAGGAACATCAATTCCAACTTCAATAACTGAAGTTGAAACAAGGATGTCTGTTTTTTTGTTTCTAAAATCTTTCATGGTCTTTTCCTTTTCTTTAACGGTCATCTTGCCATGCATTAATCCTATTTTAAATTCAGGGAAAATCTTTTGAGATATCATTTCATATTCCTCTTTAACCGCTTTAACTTTTGACCACTTGGAATTTTCATCTTCAGAAGGATCTATTCTTGGGCAGATGATAAATACTTGATAGCCTTTATTCAGTTCTTTTCTAATAAATTCATAGGTCTCAACTCTTTCGTTGGGGGAGACTATTTTGGTAATTATTTTTTTCCTGCCCTTAGGCATCTCATCTATTATCGATAAATCTAGATCACTATAAATACTTAATGTCAGAGTTCGTGGTATTGGGGTTGCAGTCATTGAGAGAAGATGAGGAATTCTTACCTCTTGTCCGGCTTTTCGAGCTACTAGTTCAGATCTTTGTTTTACTCCAAAACGATGTTGTTCATCTAATATCACTAAAGAAAGGTTTTTAAACTTAACAGTTCCTTGAATCAATGCATGCGTTCCGATTAAAAGATCAATCTCTCCTTCTTTTACCTTTTTTAATAACTTAGAACGAGATACCTCAATCGTGTCATTCTTTAATTTCTTGGAATAGAATTTATCTTCTTTTCCAGTAAGAAGGCCAATATTTAAATTAAACTTATTTAAAACTTTGAATATTCCATGGAAATGTTGTTTGGCCAGCACTTCGGTTGGTGCCATTAAGGCGACTTGAGTTCTTCCCTTAACAGCATTAAGGATTCCTATCGCAGCAACAATGGTTTTTCCTGAACCGACATCGCCCTCAAGCAATCTATTCATCGGATAGTTTCTCTCCATATCTTTAATGATTTGCCAGGCCGATTTTCTTTGAGCGTCAGTAAGTTTAAAAGAAAGAGAGGATGTCATTTTTTTGATAACATCAATATTTGCCGGTATTGAAATGGCCTTTTCTTGAGACATTTTTATCTTCTCCATTAAGATGGATACTTGGATTAGAAATATTTGTTCAAATGATATTCTTCTTTTGGCTTCGTGAACCTTCTTTTTAGATTCGGGGAAGTGGGCTTGATAAAGAGCTTCTTCTGCACCTAGAAGTTTAAACTCTTTGATTATTTCATCTGGTAATATCTCAGGTATCGTACCCCGGTTTTTATTTAAAAGGTTTTTCATTACAAACCGCATCCACTTAGAAGTAATGCCTCGTGTTTCTGGGTAGATGGGAATGATTCTTCCGGTATGAATATTTTCTTTACCGGGGTCAAACTTTTCGAAGGAAGGATTAGACAAAAAGATCTTATTTCCCTTTATTGTAACTTTACCTGAAAAAAAGAATTCTTCACCCTCAGGGATGTTTTTGAGCAAGTATGATTGATTGATCCAGACGGCATTAATTTTTGAAGTTCCATCTTCAATAATCGCCTCAGTCAAAGCAATCTTTTTTTTAAAGATTTTAGTATTCTCTATTTTCACAACTTTGCCCCTTACAGTACAAACATCTCCTTCTTTCACTCTTGAAATTGAAGTTATCTTTGATAAGTCTTCGTATTTATTAGGAAGATGATAGAGAAAATCATGAACCGTTTTAATGCCCAGTTTTCCTAGTTTTTTTTGGTAGAATTCACCAATATATGGAATTTCTTTGACCGGAGTCTGAAGGTTCATAAATACAGAAATAGTGCTCCCGACAGGAATCGAACCTGTATCAAGGGATCCGCAATCCCTCATTTTATCCGTTAAACTACGGGAGCTTTATGTTTTATGTTTAACACAAAAAGAAAAACTTTTCCATTAACATTGAAAAAGGGCAAGAAATGCAGTATGCTTTTATTGAATGGAGAGGTGACTGAGTGGCCGAAAGTGGCACACTGCTAATGTGTTAGAGGGTAAAACCTCTCGAGGGTTCGAATCCCTCCCTCTCCGCC
>JAHXGM010000017.1:0-6197 GCA_019923605.1 Candidatus Nealsonbacteria bacterium
TTTTGGTGCCTCCGATAGGAATCGAACCTATATTTAGGGATTAGGAATCCCTCGTTCTATCCATTGAACTACGAAGGCGAAAGCTTAACAGCATCAGTATATATACTTTTTCCCTTGTTAGCAATATTTTTTCTGATATAATGCCCTTAATGAACCAAAAATATCCGATAACTGAAATTGTCAAAAAGGTTTGTCCAGCAGTAATTACAATTACTGTTTCAAAGAATTTACCTGAAATAGAGGGTTTTTATAACTTCCCCTTTAAGGATCAAAATTTTGTAATACCTAAGACGAAGGGAAAGAAAAAAATTGAAACTAAAATTGGGGGCGGATCTGGATTTATAGTATCTAAAGATGGATACATTATCACATCAGCACACGTTATTGCTGATCCAGAGGCTACTTATTCCGCAGTACTAGAGCCAACTAAAAAATATCCGATCAAAGTATTATCACGTGACCCTATTAATGATATTGCAATTTTAATCATAGAAGGTAAAAATTTTCCATTCTTAGAATTGGGTAATGCCAAGGACGTAGAGCTGGGAGAACCGGTAATTGCGGTTGGAAACCCCTTGGGAGAATTCTATGACACTGTTTCGGCGGGAATAGTTTCTGGTCTATCTAGACTAATTAACGCCCACAACGGTTTTTCAGAAAAATCAACTAGATTAAAGGGCCTTATCCAAACTGATGCTGCGATAAATCCTGGTAATTCCGGCGGGCCACTAATTAATATGGAAGGTAAGGTTATAGGAATCAATACTGCAATGATTATGGGCAGTCAGAATATTGGATTTGCCATACCCATTGATTATGCAAAAAAAGACCTTGAAGAGGTGCGCGAACATGGAAGAATTAAACGGCCATTCCTTGGCATTAAATACATAATATTAAATCCAGAAATTGCTGAACAAAACAGTCTGCCAGTTGATTACGGCGCATTAATAATACGGGAGAGACTGGGAGAAGAGGCCGTTATTCCCCGCTCGGCAGCAGAAAAAGCGGGACTAAGAGAATTTGATACAATCTTAGAGATAAACGGAGAGAAAATAAACGAAGCAAACTATCTCTCTGATATCCTGGAAAGAAATGAAATAGGAGATAAGGTTAAAATAAAGGTTTTTAGAAACAAAAAAATAATAAACCTTGATCTCTTTCTTGAAGAGAAGAAATAAAAGAAGCCTTATAAAGACTTTTTCAGTGGGGGTGAGCGACGGGATTTGAACCCGCAACCACTGGTACCACAAACCAGAGCTCTGCCGTTGAGCTACGCCCACCATGGTGCCCTCGCTAGGAATCGAACCTAGATCCACAGCTTAGAAGGCTATTGTTCTATCCTTTGAACTACGAGGGCTCGAGAAAAGTATATAGCAAAACCGGACTTTTATCAAGCAGTTTTAATTTCTCTTTTTTTGTGATATAAATATTCTTATGAAAACAAAAGGACTTGAAAAAAACATAATAACGGTGGTTGGCATTTTTCTCCTCATGACCATACTTTTTGGTCTTATGGCATCCCCAACGAATGATATTGAAGAAATATCTTTAAGCCAATTGGTAAGAAAAATCAATGAAGGCTCTATTAAAGAAATTAGTGTCGCTGGATCTAAGCTAGAAATTATTCAGCATGACGGAACAGAGTTAACTGCGCTAAAGGAGCAAGAATCACCTATAATTGAAACTCTTGTAAGTTATGGTATTACGTCCGAACGATTACAGGAAGTTGACATTTTAATCAAAAAGCCTCGAGATTGGACCTGGACGGGTGTTTTTATTATCGGGTTCCTCCCCGTTCTTATCTTCCTTGTTTTCTTCTGGTTTATGTTCAAACAAGCAAAAGGAGGAGTAATGCAATCTATGGACTTTACGAAGTCAAAAGCCCGTCTCTTAGGAGCAGAAGGAACTGAAAAAGAAAAAACTAGCTTTAATGACGTTGCGGGACTAAGAGAAACTAAAGAAGAACTTAATGAGATTGTAGAATTTCTTAAAAATCCTAAAAAATTCCACGCCATTGGAGCAAGGATACCAAAGGGAGTTCTTTTGATCGGTCCTGCTGGAGTCGGTAAGACTTTGCTGGCTAGAGCTATCGCTGGAGAAGCTGGTGTATCATTTTTTCATACTTCTGGATCAACCTTTGTTGAATTATTTGTTGGTACTGGAGCAGCAAGAATAAGAGATCTTTTTGCCAGCGCCAAGAAAAACGCTCCTTCCATTATTTTTATTGATGAATTAGATGCTGTTGGACGGATGAGAGGTTCCGGAATTGGTGGAGGACACGATGAGCGAGAACAAACGTTAAACCAATTGCTGGTAGAAATGGATGGTTTCGAGAAAAACGACAATGTTATTGTAGTTAGTGCTACAAACAGAGCTGATGTTCTTGATTCCGCCCTCTTAAGACCCGGCCGGTTTGATAGACTCATTACCCTAAACCTTCCCGATATAGCTGAACGAAAAGATGTCCTTCAAATTCATTGTAAAGGAAAACCCCTAGCGCCTGATGTTAATCTTAGAGAGGTAGCTGAAAGAACTCCGGGCTTCTCGGGAGCAGACCTATCTAATGTAATAAATGAAGCAGCTATTCTTGCCGCAAGAAAAAACCAAACTCAAGTACATCAAGACAATATTCTTGAAGCAATAGAAAAGGTATTATTAGGACCACAAAGAAAGAGCCACATTCTTTCAAAGAAAGAAAAAGAACTAACCGCCTATCATGAGGTTGGTCATGCGTTAGTATCTACTTTTTTAGAAGAATCAACTCCGGTCAGAAAGATATCTATTATTTCAAGAGGAGGCGCAGGCGGATATACTATTAAAATGCCCGAAGAAGAAAAAATGATGAAAACCAAATCTGAGTTTCTTGCAGAAATATCAGTTCTTCTTGGAGGGTATTGTGCTGAGAAAATAGTATTTAATGAAATTTCATCAGGGTCTTCAAATGACTTAAAAAGGGCCTCGCATCTTGCAAAAAAGATTGTAAAAGAGTATGGTATGTCATCGTTGGGACCAATTTCATTAGGAAAGAAAGATAATCTCGTTTTCTTAGGAAGAGATATTTCAGAGGGTAATAATTATTCAGAAAAACTTGCATCTAGGATTGATGATGAAATAGATAAAATAATAAAAGACGCAGAGAAAGAAGCTGCCAAAATATTAATCAAAAACAAGGTGCTGCTTAATAAGATAACAAAAGTTCTTATTGAAAAAGAAACGATAGAGAAAGACGAATTCAATGAATTGGTTAAAGGAAAGAAGAAGGGCACGTAGCTCAGGGGTAAGAGCATCCGTCTTATAAGCGGAAGGTCGGTGGTTCAATTCCACCCGTGCCCACCCATAATTACAGGTATGAACATTGAAATAGAAATAAAAATCAAAATAAATAATTTAAGAAAAATCAGGGATAAGTTACAAGATTATGGTAAGTTGGTTAAGTCAATCAAGCAAATTGATGAGTATTATATCCCTTGTCATAGAAACTTCTTTGCGCAAAAACCATTTCCTGTGGAATGGTTAAGAATAAGAACCAATCCAGATAGAACCATTTTTGAATATGATAGATCTATTAACAAAAACGCTAAAGGAGAACAAGAATATGCTGAAGAATATGAAACTGAAATATCTCAACCAACCGAACTAAAAAAGATATTAAAGTTTTTAGATTTCAAAAAAGTAATAACAGTGGAAAAAGAAAGAGAAATTTGGAATTGCGGAAATCTAGAAATTTGTTTAGACAAAGTTAAGGGTTTAGGTTTTTTCATCGAAATAGAGGCAAAAGGAAATTTCAAAAACCCAGCAGAAGCGAAAAAAACTTGTTATGAATTCTCAAACAAACTCGGGGTTGATGTAAAATCAGAAAATATAATTAATACTGGCTATCCCGTATTACTCCTTGAATATAAAACAAAAAAGCGACGATAGAATTTTTAGGAGCGAGCCCGCTTTGGGGTACACTCACTTGTGGAAAAGTTATTTTGTTTGCTTTCTAAAGTTCTATTTAAGAATAATATTTATTAAAATTCAACCTTGAAAGAGGGGTCTTCCATTGTTCGCCAATTTTTTCCTTCACTACCTCCAGAATCTTTCAAATCCTTGCCTACAGAATAAATAATCTTTTTCTCCGGAGAATATTTTATTAATTTTCCATCAAAAGGATCTCTTGGGACTTCGAAAAAATATTCTGGCACGAGTTCGTTTAAGGAAGCGGGTACTTTACCAGTTTCTATCTGGTAGGCTCTTATGGCTATCAGAAGTTGAGTTCCTATCACCGAGAAATCTTCGAGACATTTTTTTTCTAAAAGGCCAGGGAAAACTACCGCTACAATAATATCGTGAAGCTCTTTACCCACTACATTTTCCGTAAATAACATTTTTATTTTAGAATAAAGTCTTAAAGATTTATATTCAGCCAACATCACTTCATTACAATCTTTATTAACAATTATTAATAAAATTTCGATAATATTCAGCAAATATTCTCTGGGTTTGATTGGGCTTATAAAGATAATTTAATTTAGTTGCCGCTTTCATCTCAAAAGGGGTTTCTTCTATTCCTAATTTTTCCAGTTCTTCCTTAGAGAGTTTACCAGCAAAAGCTGTATCAATTTTTGATTTTGTATTAGTAAGCTTTATATAATCCATTTTCATCGCCTTGATTAATCCTTCTTCATTTGCTTTAAACTGACCAAGTTCAGCCACATAATCCCTTAACACCTCAGAAGATAAAGTAAGATTTGGCATCATTATTCTTAATCTTTGTAAGCCGCCTTCTTTTATAGTTATACTCACTAAATAGCTCATCAAAATAGGTCTCGGACTGTCCTGTATTATTTGTCCCATTTTAATTGTTTTGACGATTAAATCTAAAGCCTCCTTCTCTCTACCTTGAGTTAAAAGATAATTAGCCTTAATTGAATTCAATTTAGCTATATCTATCAAACCTGACATACCGGGAAAAATTATGTCGTGCCCTATAGTTTTTGGATCTTGCCATTCAGGAATTTGAAAATAAGAAAGCTCTAAGGCTTTTTCAAAATACCCAAAAACTTCTTCATTGTTTTTTATTAATTCTTCAGCAAATTCAGAATCCCATTTTTCCCCCATGCTCATCTTTGTAAAAAGTTCGAGTTTTTCTTTTGGCAGATGGATTTTTTCACTACCCTGAATAAGGAAATAAAAAGCATTTTCTTCCTTTGGGATTTCTATTTTTGAGAGCCACAGATCGCTATCATCAATAAGAGGTTCATCTCTTCCCCAAAATATATTTAAAAAGAATATGCTAATTAGTAATCCGACAACCAGTATCCCTAAAATTCCAGGTATAACATACTTTATTTTCTTGCCTCGTGCTGGTTCCTCATAAAGAATTCCAGCTTTAATTTCTTTCAGATTGTTATAAATTAAAAATCCATAAATTAAAAAAAATGGTAAAACAAACAATTGAATGAAATAACCTATTACTTCGATTACTTGGCCTTCTACTTGTTTATTTTCTATGCCAAAAAAAATTAAAGCAAAAACTAGAAATAATCCTAATCCTATAATCAAACCTAAAGCCAAAAATCTACCTAGGACTCCCAAGAATTTTCCTTTGACTAAATATTTACTTCTAAATAAAGCATCAAACCCTTTCCTTTCTTCAAAAACCGAAATAAAGATGGCCAAAGAAAACCAAATAGAAAATAAAATCCCGGGAATTATAAAAAGCAAAAAACCTCCAGCAATAATTATGGTTAATAGAAAATAAACCCAAATGTAAGAACCTAATATTTTAAGTCCTCTTTTATAAGACTCTTTTATACCGGTATTCTCTTTAAGGTTATAAAGCAAAGACGGTATAGCCCATAACCAAAGAAAAAAGAAACCTAGATAAGAAATTGTAACTATAACAGAAAACCAAACAGAATATTTTATAGAGGTACCAGTCAAAAAATACACCAAATTCCAAAACAAAAACGAAAATCCAACGGGCAATCCAATTATCCCCAATAAAGTTTTAATTTTAAGGCAATAAATTCTCCAACCCTCTTTAAGAAGTTGGGCGATGTTCTTAGGCTTTTCTGAATAACCTTTTGGGGGATATTCAGAATAAGAAAAATTTTCATTGTCCATATTTTTTCTAAGTTTTTATTCTCCTATGATTTATTTTAATAAATAAATTTTAAAAAACAAGCAAAATAACTTTTTCACAAGTGAGT
>JAHXGM010000017.1:6372-12990 GCA_019923605.1 Candidatus Nealsonbacteria bacterium
ATCCCCTTAAATTCTTTTCCTTGATTTATGAACTAAATTTGGTAAGATAATAAAGAAAGTTTGAACTGATTTAATTTGAATGCCCAAAGGGGCAGCTAGCTCAAAGGCAGAGCATCTCTTTGACGTAGAGAAGGTTAGAGGTTCGAGTCCTCTGCTGCCCACAGATAGAAAATGAAAGAAATGAAGATAATTTACCAAGACGAAAACCTTTTAGTTATAGATAAGCCAGCTGGGTGGATCGTCTTCCCTGAAGATGAGAGTAAAAATGAATCATCTATCATAGAAGAAACTGTTAAAGATTTTCCTGAGCTTAAAAAAGTTGGGGAAAGCCCAAGATATGGTGCCATTCATCGACTGGATAAAGATACTTCCGGAGTCCTTTTAATCGCCAAGAATAATGATTCTTTGAAATTCTTCCAAGAACAATTCCAAGAAAAGAAGGTTATAAAAGAATACTGGACCCTATGCGTTGGACGAGTGTTGGATAAAAAAGGAATTATAGATACTTTTATGTCTAGAGCACCCGGTGATCGCAGAAAACAAAAGGCACATCCGCCATACGATTTATCGATTAAGGGAGCTACTAGAAAAGCCGTTACTACGTACGAGGTATTGAAAAATTTCGAAAACTATACTTTAATAAAGGTTCTACCTCAAACAGGCAGAAAACACCAGATAAGATGTCACATGGCATATCTCCATCATCCAATAGCTGGAGACCCCTTATATGGATTCAAAAACCAACCACAGCCCGAAGGATTAGAAAGACAATTCCTTCATGCTAGAGGACTGAAAATAAAAATGCCTGACGGTCAAGAAAGAGAATTTATCTCCGAACTTCCGGACGATCTGGCAAAAATATTAGATAAATTAAAAAAACATGAATAAAGTTAAAAAATTTACAGAAGGTCAATTAAGAAACGACCTACCTGAAATCAGGATAGGAGACACAATTAAGCTACATTACAAGTTCACTGAAAAAGGAAAAGAAAGAGTTCAGCCTTTTGAAGCAGTTGTGATTGCCAAGAGAGGAGAGGGTATTTCAACTAACATGACTCTAAGAGGTCCTGCAGCTGGAGTTATGATGGAAAAGATAATACCTATGAATTCGCCAAACATAACCAAGATTGAGATCATTAAAAGAAGTAAAGTTAGAAGATCAAAGCTGTACTACCTAAGAGAGGTTTTTGGTAAAAGAGCAAAGTTAAAGAAAAAAGAAGAGGCACCTAAAGATAAGGTTGAAGAAGTTACTGAAGAGAAATAGGGAGAGAAGGCGCGGGTGCTGAAATTGGTATACAGGCTAGCTTGAGGTGCTAGTGCTCGCAAGAGCGTGGAGGTTCAAGTCCTCTCCCGCGCACAAGGAAGAAAAAGGGGCGGTTAGCTCAGTTGGTTAGAGCGCGTCGCTTACATCGATGAGGCCGCGGGTTCGAATCCTGCACCGCCCACCCTTTAAATACGCCGCGGTAGCTCAGTGGTAGAGCACAATTCTGAAAAAATTGGGGTCGTGAGTTCAATTCTCACCCGCGGCACATTTGTCCTTATTGGCAAAAATTAGACACTGGATACAATCTAAGCATAGAGAACTATCCACTGTCTATATGAATAAAAAAAAGCAAACAAATAATTGCTCTTCGTAAAAAAGGAAAATATATTCTGTAAATACCAAAAAGCACTGTTGCGTGATGGTAAAGAGGTGTAAATTATCTCAAAAACGCAAGAAATGCGGGTGTCGTATAGTGGCTATTATATGTCCTTGCCAAGGATAAGACGGCGGTTCGATCCCGCTCACCCGCTCCAATAAAAGAACGCTGTCTAGGCGTTTTTTTGTTTTAAATATTCTCCAAATCTTTTCATCCCTTCATGAATATCATCTTCTGATCTACCAAAACATATTCTTATATGCCCCTCTCCTCCTTGTCCAAAGTCACTTCCTGGAACCATAGCAACTCTTGTTTTTTTAAGCATATCTATACAAAAGTCTTCTGTGTTATCAACTCCCTTCATTCTGGGAAAAAAATAATATGAACCTATTGGACGAACAAAGCTTAAGTATTCCTTTAGGTCAATTAAATAAATTTCCATGATAGCTCGTCTCTTAAGATAATCTTTATGATAGCTGCTAATAATCGCTTCGTTTCTAAGCCCTGTAATTGCTGCGTATTGAGAGATAACTGGCGCACAGTTTACAAGAACATCATGTACATACAAAATCTCTTCTATGAGCCTTTCTGGGCCGTGCAAGAAGCCAATGCGCCAGCCAGAGAGGGCCAATGATTTAGAAAAGCTAACTATTCTTATTATTCTCTCCTTAAACCTCTCTAGGCTGCAAAGATTGAATAGCTCTCCTTCTTCGTAATAAAGATCCTCATAGACGTCGTCTAAAAAAATTAGCATGTTGTTTCTTTCTGCGATTTCAGCAATCTGCATTAGACGATCTCTTCCCATTACTGACCCAGTTGGATTATTGGGATTACAAATAACAACTCCTCTAGTTTTTTCATTAATTGAATTATTAAAAGATTCTATTGAAATGTCCCATCCATTCTCTTCATCAAGAGGAACTGAAACTATCTTTAAGCCCCTAATTTTCCCTATCCTAGAATAGTAAGAATAGGTTGGAGTAAAAACTATTATCTCCTCGCCCTCTTTTAAGAGAGCAAAGATGGAAGCAGATAAAGCTTCTATTGCTCCTGCGGTAATTATAATTTCTTTCTCCCAAGAATAGCGCATTCCTCTTTTTAATATTCTCTCTGAAACTAGGGACCTTAGCTCAGGCAATCCCGCGACTGGTGAATACTTGTCAACTAAATTCCTTTCCACTGCTTTGATAACCTCTCTTCTTATTATTTCATGTGAAGGAAAAGAAGGTATTCCTTGAGCAAGCGAAATCACTCCATCAAGCTTACCAGCCATTTCTTCTATTCTTTTGATAGCAGATATTTTTCTGTTCATATTTTTAAAATTAAATAAAAAATCCCCGTCCTTGCGTTTAGATGCTATTGATCTAAGTTCAAGGACGAGGATTACTCGTGATACCACCCTGATTCACTCAAATATTGCTATTTGAGACTCAACGACTAACGGTTAATTAGTCTTCCTTTTTAACGGTAGGAATCCGGGAATACTCATCGTATCCAGCTCCTGGGGTGGCCCGAACATTAAAAAAATGTTCTTCTTCCCGATCATCGCTTTTGTTTTATTTTTTAAAATCTTTACCCTGCTTTGAGTATATAAAAATGGGGGGTAGTGTCAAACATCCAACTGTGGATAACTTGTTAAAAAAGTATTGACATTTTGATAAAATTGGGTCATTATAAGGGCATCCCCGCAAAGGGGATTTTATAATGAGTAGAAACGAAAAAGGTAGTTCTCTTTCGAAGGGAACGATACCAAATACACTGATTGTCTTGACCATTTCGGGATTACTATTTATCACTCTTCCATTTATTGAAAGAAGTGCCCAGGAAGCTGGAGCTGATCTGATAAATCACCATCCTGAACCACAGAATGATTATCTTACAGAGGAATTTTTAACATTTCACGAAAATACACTTTCGCCTTTCCATGTTTTTGTTGATAAAAAAGTTAAGCCAAAAACAATAACTAACGAAGGGAAAGAATATATTGTAGTGAATACTATGCAAACCTCAATCACAGCATACTCTAGTACAGTGGATCAGACAGATTCTGAACCATTTATCACCGCTTCAGGAGCTTGGGTAAGTGATGGAATAATTGCTGCCAACTTCCTCCCGTTTAATACTAAAATTAGAATACCTAGTCTTTTTGAAGATAAAGTATTTATAGTCAAGGATCGGATGAATGCTAGACATACTAATAGAGTTGATATTTGGTTCCCTTCTCGTCAGGAAGCAATAAATTTCGGTCTCCAAAATGCTAAAATAGAAATATTGAAAGAAATATAAAAAGCCCCCGAAAAGGGGCTTTTTAATTTGTCTCAATTTCACGAAAATCCTCTATGATTTCTTTAGCCATATAACGAGAAGGCTTCAGACGACTACGACCCATAAAATAATAATAAAAATAGCTAAAATCTTTCCAGGGATAATAGTGTTCCAAATACTCAAAAATATTATCGGTATGAATGACCGTAAAACAATACTAAAAAAAGAAAACACAAACTGCTTTTAGATCAAGCTGTTTTATGGTTTATGAATTTAATGATTTTAATAGAAAAACCGACCAACCTTTCTTTAACTTGTTATAATACATAATTTGTCTATTCATATAATCAAAAGGATTAAAAAAATTTCTCCCTCTAAAATTAAAAACCGGCTCGAGCCGATGTTTTTATCCGGATTCTTTTGTAATTTTAGCCTTGCAGAGAAGGCAACAATAACTACTTGTAAATTCCTTACTGGTGCCCGGAGTGGGACTCGAACCCACAAGTCTGTGAAGACAAAGGATTTTAAGTCCTTCGTGTATACCATTCCACCACCCGGGCATATATTTCAGTTGGGAGGCGCGGGCGAGAATCGAACTCGCGATAGCGGTTTTGCAGACCGCTGCCTTACCACTTGGCTACCGCGCCAAATATTATATCCCTTGAATTTTTTCTTTTTCTTCTATATAAGAAACTAGAATATCTCCCACTTCTAATTTTGCACCCCCCTCGTAGGATATTCCACACTCTTCTCCTGCTGATATCTTTTCTACTACACGCTCTCCCTTTTTTAATCCAGTTATCTTACCCAGGCTAATTTTCTCTTCTTCTTCTGTTTCAAGATTTATTCTAAATATTTCAAGTCGAGAACTATTTTTAATTTCTCCATCCAATACTTTACATCCAACTATCTGCTTATTTTTTCCTGTAAAAAAAACTACTAAGACTTTCGCTTTGCCCAAATCAGTTCTTTCAATCTTAGGAGTAATCGCACTTTCCATTATTTTTCTTACAGTTTCAATAAGTTCATATATTATATCAAAAACATAAACATTTATCTTATCTCTTTCTATTATGCCCCGAACTGAAGGCATAATTTTCACTCGAAATCCCAATATGTCTGCTCCGATTGATTTGGCTAACTTTACGTCTGTTTCATTTATGTCTCCTACTTCCGACTTTACGATCTTTACTGACATCCTTTCTTGTGGAATTTCTTTTAACATTCCCTCGATTGCCTCAAGAGAACCAAAAAAATCAGCTTTTAGTATAATATTTATTTGTTCTTCTCCTTGGATTTTAACTTCTTTTTCAGCTAAAATCTCTTTTTCTATCTTTTTTTCTTCCATGTATTTTTTAGCCAAATCAACATTAGAAAAAGATTTAAAACTATCTCCAACTACTGGAACTTCTTCAAATCCCAAAACTGCTGCTGGCATAGAAGGTCCTGCATGGTCAATTGCCTTTCCTTGAGAATTCTCTAGTGACTTTATTTTCCCTAAACAAGAAGAAGTAGCCACGGTATCGCCTCTTTTTAAGGTACCTGATTCAATAATGACTGTTGCTATTGGCCCCTTAAAAGAATCAATGTGTGACTCTACTATTATTCCCTCTGCCTCTTTTAATGAGTCAGTACTTAAATCTTCCATTTCGGCAACAAGCAAAATTAGTTCTAAGAGATCATTTATCCCTTCTCTTGTTTTAGCTGAAAGCTTAACGAAAGGGACCTTTCCCCCAATAGACTCTAGGTATATTTCTTGCTCTGAAAGTTGTTGGCTAATTCTATCAAAATCTGCCTCTGGTTTATCTATTTTGTTTATCGCCACTACCATAGGAACACCGGCCTTCTTTATATGTGCAATAGCTTCTTTTGTCTGAGTTTTTACTCCATCATCGGCTGCTACTACAAGAACCGCAATATCTGCAACCTTTGCTCCCCTGGATCTCATTGAAGAAAAGGCTTCATGCCCCGGAGTGTCTATAAAAGTTATTCTCTTATCATTATGCTCGACATTATAAGCTCCGATATGTTGAGTAATTCCTCCTGATTCTTTTTCCGTTATCTTTAAATCTTTAATTGCTTCCAAGATAGAAGACTTGCCATGATCAACATGACCCAAAAAGACTACTACTGGGGGACGAGATATTATATTGTCTTTTTTTTCAACCATCTTATTATTTTCCCTTATTTATTGATCCATTTATGGCTACTTGAATAGCCTCCTTTTCTTCATCAGAAAGATTATGCTCGGATTTACCATTTTTAATAGGTTTACCATAAACACTACTACCTTCTCGAGTATAAAAACTAGTTATCAAAAATCCGTCATTATGCTTATTTAATAAACATAAAGAAAAACTCTGGTTTCCGCCAACTCCGGGAAACGGATTAAATCTGACAATCCCTGTTTTTTGGAAGACAGAAGCGCTTTGATTCTCGAATCCATGAACTAGGGCTTCTAGTTTACTAAACTTAGCCTCCATCTCCTTAAAAGAGTTTAGGATCTCTTTAATATTTTGTGGCTCTTTTGATTTCTTTTTTGAAAACATATTTTTTCGTGCGGAGGAGGTGGGACTCGAACCCACAAGCCTTTACAAGCACCAGTTTTCGAGACCGGCGGAATAGCCAGTTATCCAACTCCTCCCCGCAACGATGATATTCGTAAAGATAACATTTTTAAGGATAAAAATCAAACTAGAGACCTCCTTTATTT
>JAHXGM010000018.1 GCA_019923605.1 Candidatus Nealsonbacteria bacterium
GTAAAGACACACCCTCTTTATTTTTCTTAAAAATAATGTATATTATAAAGAGTATGAAGGTCATATCTTCTTTATTAAAAATAAACAAAGGATTAATAATTATCCTTGTGCTGTTTATTTTTTTACCCACTATTGTATCCGCCACTACCCCTCCCTTCGTTCGGTGTGGACCGGGAACAGCTAAGACGGTATGTGAACTTTGTGATCTTTTTACAATGGGCGGAAGAATTGCCGACTTCGCCCTAAAGATAGCCGGGACATTGGCAGTTCTTGTTACAATGTTGGGGGGAATGACATACTTAACATCGTTTGGAGACCAGCAAAGACTAACTAAAGCTAAACAAATATTTCTCGCAGGACTTTATGGTCTTATCTATATCTTTCTTGCATGGTCTTTTGTTGTAATAGCATATAGAGCCGTAGGGGCTGGCAATCCGGTTTATTGGTGGGATGTCTGTTAGAAAGTAGGCCCCGTTAGCTCAGTGGTAGAGCAGGAAGCTCTTAACTTCAAGGTCGGGGGTTCAAATCCCTCACGGGGCACAAAGAGTCGAATTTAAAATATACAAAAAAAATATGTTAACACTAGACGAAAAGCAAAAAATAATAGAAGATTACAAGCTTCATGATAAAGATACTGGATCCCCAGAGGTTCAGATCGCTATTCTTACTGAAGAAATCCAAAGACTATTATCCCATCTTAAGAAGAATCCTAAGGATCTTCATTCAAGAAGAGGGCTATTAGGAATGGTAATCAAAAGGAAGAAACTTCTCTTTTTCCTAAAAAGAGAGGATGAAAAAAGACATGAGGTGATTGTAAAGAAAGTTGGCCTTAAGAAAAAGAAAAAATAAAAGCCCCGCTTTTATCATGATAATAAAACATTTCGGTCAAAGAGTGGCTGTATTAATAGATGTTCAAAATCTATACCACTCAGCAAAAAACATCTACAGAGCTAAGGTTAATTTTGGCGAAATTCTAAACACAGCCGTCTCTGACAGAAATCTTATCAGAGCCTTTGCTTATGTAATTAGAACTAAATCTGGCGAAGAGAAATCATTTTTTAATGCCCTAACAAAGCTGGGTATAGAAACAAGAGTAAAAGATCTTCAAGAATTTTATGGGGGACAGAAAAAAGCAGACTGGGATGTAGGTCTAGTAATTGATGCAATAAGAATTGCTCCCAGCCTTGATGCTTTAGTCATAGTGTCTGGTGATGGAGACTTTATCCCATTAGTAGATTACCTTAAAAACCAAGGCAAGAGAGTAGAAGTGATAGCCTTTGAAAAATCATCGTCTAGCGTATTAAAAGAATCAGCTGATGAATTTATAGACCTTGGGAAGGAATCTAAAAAATACTTACTTAAAAAATAAACAGCATGAACGAATACAGAACTACAATTGGTGGACGAGATCTTGTCATAAAACCAAATGAATTAGCCGAGCAAGCTAATGGAAGCGTTATGGTCCAGTACGGAGAAGTTGTTATTTTAAGTACAGCTACTATGTCTGGAGAAGATATCGCTGACCTTGGATTTTTTCCTCTAACAGTAGACTATGAAGAAAGATTTTATGCGGCCGGAAAAATTCGTGGTTCAAGGTTTAGCAAAAGAGAAGGACGCCCATCAGATATTGCTATTACGACCTCGAGATTAATAGATCGAACATCAAGGCCTCTTTTTCCAAGGGGACTTAAAAGATCAGTGCAACTCGTGACCACCTGCCTTTCTTGGGATGGCCAAAACGACCCCGATACTATTGGAATAATTGGAGCTTCTTTAGCTACAGCAATATCTGACATTCCATGGGAGGGTCCAGTTGGCGCTGTAAGAATTGGTCGCATAAATAATGAATTTATAATAAACCCAACCTACGAAGAAAAAGAAAAAAGTGACTTGAATATAGTTTTTAGTGGTATAAAAAAAGAAGATGGTGAGGTTATTGTTAATATGATAGAGGGTGGCCTAAATGAGATAGACGAAGAAACTTCCCTGCAAGCCTTTATTACTGCCAAAAAATATATTGGCGATCTTTGTGATTTTCAAAATAAAATTGCTCAAGAGATTGGAAAAAAGAAATTAGAAATAATTCCCCCAATCATAGATATGGAATTTAGAAAAGAAATTACAGAATTTATCAGTCCCAAAATTGAAAACGCTTTAAACGAAACAGATCGAGAGGAACAGTCTAAAAAAGTGAAAAAAGTGCTAGCAGAGATGGTCAACTATGTTCATGAAAAATGGCCCGAAAAAGAAGGAGCCGAAAAAGAAGCAAAGGAAACTTTTGAAGAAGTATTATCTGAAACAATAACAAATAACATCTTGGTCTATGAAAAAAGGCTGGACGGAAGAAAGCTAGATGAACTAAGAGAACTGAGTGCTGATATTTCAATTCTCCCCAGAACTCATGGGACAGGGCTTTTTTCTCGCGGACAAACAAGATCTCTTTCAATTCTTACTCTAGGAGCTCCTGGAGATCATCAACTATTAGAAGGAATGGAAGTTACTGGAGAAAAAAGATTTTTCCATCATTACAATTTCCCTCCCTATTCAGTAGGTGAGGTAAAACCATTGCGTGGTCCCGGAAGAAGAGAAATCGGACATGGACTTCTTGCTGAAAAAGCTATGCTTCCAATTATTCCTAATTTCGAAACTTTTCCTTATACAATAAGAATCGTGTCAGAAATACTTTCCTCAAATGGATCAACTTCCATGGCTTCTGTTTGTAGCTCTTCTCTATCATTAATGGATGCCGGTGTTCCAATAAAAAGTCACGTTGCTGGAATATCAATAGGTATTATCGAAAATGAAAAAGGAGAATACAAACTATTAACCGACATTCAAGGAAAAGAAGACCATCACGGAGGAATGGATCTTAAAATGGCCGGCACTAAAAAAGGATTAACAGCAATACAAATGGATGTTAAGATAAAAGGAATAAGTGATAAGATATTTAAAGAATCCCTTGAGGCCGCAAAGAAAACGCGTCTTGAAATTCTTAAAAGAATGGAACAGGTCATCCCCACTCCCAGAGAAAACCTTTCAAAATATGCACCTAGGGTAATATCCTTCAAGATTAACCCTGAAAAAATAAGGGAAGTTATTGGATCTGGTGGAAAAGTAATAAATGAAATTATCAACACAACCGGTGCTACAATTGATATTGAAGACTCAGGCGATGTTTTTGTCACATCGGATAACAAAGAATCAGCAGATCGTGCTGTTCAATGGATAAAAGACATTGCAAGAGAAGTTGAGGTTGGAGAGATATTCAAAGGAACAGTTAAAAGAATCTTAGACTTTGGAGCTTTTGTTGAAGTTCTGCCTGGACAAGAAGGGTTAGTTCATATCTCTAAGCTAGCTAATCAAAGAGTTGAAAAGGTAAAGGATATTGTAAGCTTAGGTCAAACTATAAACGTAAAAGTAATTGGAATTGACGACCAAGGAAGAATAAACCTTTCTCTTAAAGATGCTCCCCAAGAAATAAAGAATGATTAAATAAAATAATGGCTGACAAAAAGAAAAAAGAAGATTTCCTTTTTGAAGAAGAATCGCATGAAATAAGGACTATGCAGAAGGATCTTCTTCGTTATGGAAAAAAACCATTAGAGGATAAGATTACCGAAAAAGAAAAACTTATTAATGATAAGGACAAAAAAGAACTAGAAAAAAAAGAACCTGAAATAGAAAAAGGAAAGGGAGTTGAGGCCTTTGTTAAGGAGCTCGAAGAGAAAGCAGAAAAACGAGCTAAGGATATGAAGAATGGCGTTAGCTTTGAAGAGCAAGTAAAAGAAGATGAAGCAATAAAAGACAAAGACATAACCACAGAAGTCCAAAAAACGATTTTAAAGAAAGAGAAGACTGATCCCGAAACTTATAAGAAAAAAGAGATTAAAGACTTTATTAAGGAGTTTGAAGAGAAAACAAAAGAGCAAGCCAAGGCCATAAAGAATAGGACCATGACTGAAAAACAGGCAGAAGAAAAAAAAGAGGAGCCCGTTCAAGAAAAAGAAACGAAAAAACATACAATAATCCTAACCTCTAATCCTTTGCATAGCGGATCAGCCGAAGGATCGGGAGAATATCCGAAAGGAGAAACTATCGAAATAATAGCAACACCAAGCGACGGCTATGAGTTTTTATTTTGGAAAGAATTCGGAGATATAATATCTTCTGAAAAAAGATATCTCTTAAAGGTAAATAGCGACCGAAGAATCATGGCCACATTCAAAGATAGGATGGCCGAAGAAAAAGAACTTGCAAGAAAAAGAAAGGATGAAGAAGATAATAGAACAAAGAGAGAAGCTTTAAATCAAAAATTGCTACGAGAAAAGCAAGAACTTGAAGATAAAAAGAAAATAGAAGAAATAGCTAAGAAAGAAGAATTAGATCCTAAAATCAAAGGCAAAGAAATTTTAGACAAAAATATTCTAGAAAAAGAGATTGAAGAAATAGCTAAGAAAAGAAAGGAATTAAAATCAAAGGAAGAAGAATTAAAAGCCGAAAGAAAGGGGCTACAAGCTTCCCTAGATGAAGTTATTAAAAGAGAAGAAGAGATTGAAGCAAAAGAAAAAGAGATTGAAGCTCAAGAGAAAGAAGCCCCTACTCCAGAAAAAGAGAGGGAGATAAAAGAAAAGAGGTGGGAATGGGAGGAGAAAAGAAAATCCATAGAAAAAGAACGCTGGGAATGGGATGAAAAAGTCATAGAAATATCAAGCATTATAAATGAGATAGAAAAAGAACACCAAGAAATTAAAAGAAGGGAAGAAGAGCAAAAACAACAACTAATCGCAATAGAAAAAATTGCATTGGAAAAAATTGGGGCTAAAAGAAAAGAATTGGAGCTAAAGGAAGAAGAATTAAAAGCCGAAAGAAAGGGGCTGCAAGCTTCCCTAGATGAAGTTATTAAAAGAGAAGAAGAGATTGAAGCAAAAGAAAAAGAGATTGAAGCTCAAGAGAAAGAAGCCCCTACTCCAAAAAAAGAGAGGGCTATAGAAGAGAAGAGATGGGAATGGGAGGAGAAAAGAAAAATAATTGAAAAGGAAAAATGGGTCCTACACGAAAAGCTCGAGAAGGTTTCTTTAGCTATGGAAAAAATATCGACTGAAAAAGAACTACTAACTCCTCCGAGGGATCAAGCAATAGAAAAAAAAGAGGATGCCCATGAGATACAAAAGAGAATAGATGCTGAAAAAAATAAAATTGAAAAAGAAAGGCTTGACATAGAAAAGAAAATAATGTCAACTAAAGAAAGGGAGACTAGGGCCAAAGCCTCAAGAGAAGAAATTGAAAAAGAAGAAAAAGCAACAACAGATATCTCGGAAAAGAAATCTATCGAGAAGAAACGATGGAAGATTGAAGATGAAATCAAAGAAATAGAAAAAGAAAAATGGTCTTTGGAGGAAAAGATGACAGAAATTCTTGAAAGAAGAAAAGATATTGATGAAAGACATAAAGACCTAGAAAAAAAACAAATATTACCAGAATCTAGAGATAGCGAGGCCCAAAAAGAAAAAGAAGCTATTACTGTCCCTACTGAACCCAAAAAGTCAGAAATTATTGAGGGAAAAGAAGATGATTATGATGCTAGGGATTTAATAATCGTAGAACAATATATTAGAAAAAATTCTTCTAGCATTGATTATGATCTTGGAAAATCTCAAATAGATAAACGATTTTTTGATTACATTTTAAGACAAGCTAAGAAAAATAACTAAGTACCAATATGTCATTATATAAAAAATATATTAGCGAAGAAGATGACTCTCAAGGACTAGCCGTTGTTTTGGAAGAAAAAAAAGAGATTGAGCTTAAAAAACAAGCTTTTGAAGAAAAAGTAAATGAAATCAAGGAAATAATAAGATTGATTGAAGAAGAGGAGCGGTCTATTGAGACGCGCGAACGAGAACTCGAGCAAGAGGAAAGAAAAGCGGAAACTCATCAGGAAAAAAGAGAGATTACCCAAAAAGTAAGAGAGGTTGAAGACAAGAGAAGAGAGGTTGAAGAAAAAAGATGGGAGGAAGAAAAAAAGATTCAAGAACTAAAGAAAGAGGAAGAGGAAATCGAGGTTAGTTATCAAAAAATACTAAATCGCGAAGAAGAGTTTATTTTAGGAAAAGAAAAAAAAGAAAAAACAACAGAAAAAGAAAAGCTTGAAGAACGCCTTAAAGAGATACTAAAAGTTAAAGACGTTCTACGGAAAGAAACTGAAAGTCTTTTAGATAAAAAAGATGCCCTCATAACAAAACTAAGAGAAATTAACAAAAACCTAGAGTTGATAGTAAGAGATGAAGAAAGTATTCAGTCTCGAGAGAAATTGACAGAAGACTTAACAGAAAAGAGAGAATCCGAAAGAGAAAGAAGAGAGATTGAAGACAGAAGAAGAGAACTTGAGGAAGTGAAATGGGAAATAGAAGAAGATCTTGAAAAGCTAGATAGTGAGAAAGATGAAATCAAAAAAATAATAAAAAGAGAAGAAGACCTTAGAGATAAAATTCAAGAAATAGATGCTTTCTTAGGGATAGAATCTCCTGACTTAGAACCTGAACCAATCATATCCCTTGCGCCAAAAACTCCCAAAGAAGCTCCTATCAGAGAAAATGCTGTTACCCCAGAGCCAGAGCCAGAGCCAGAACCAGAGCCAGAAATATATAGAGCATCCGCTACCCCAGTTCCGCCAGAGGGAGGAGCCATAGAAGGGGAAAAATCATACGAAAAAGGTGAAGAAGTAAAAATGATTGCCATTCCAAACGAAGGGTATGAATTTATTGAATGGCTAGAAAACGATTCGCCTGTATCTCTAAAAGAAAACTACATCTTTACAATGAATAAGGACCGAAAGCTAATAGCTAGATTCACAAAAAAGAAAGCAAATAATGAAATTGTAGAAGAGTTTTTAAGAACAAATTCATCTAGCCCAGACCTCGACCTCCTTAAGGCTAAAGAAAATAAAGACTTCTTTAATTTTATACTTGGAATGGCAAAAGAAGCAAAAACAAAATAACCAACGAATATGTCTTTTTATAAAGAATATCTAAAAAACCAGCAAGGTCAAAAAGAAGAACTTCTAGCTGTTATAGAAGGTAAAGACAAACCTCAAGAAACCAGGGATTTTCCTAAAGAAGAAATCCCTGATCGAGTAGATGAAAGGAGGGAACCTATAAAATCTCCTCCTAAAAAAGAATTTGAAAAAAGAATTCCGAAAGACAAAAAACCGAGTGACC
This sequence comes from Candidatus Nealsonbacteria bacterium, assembly GCA_019923605.1. Taxonomy (NCBI): domain Bacteria; phylum Candidatus Nealsoniibacteriota; species Candidatus Nealsoniibacteriota bacterium. The sequence goes on from JAHXGM010000018.1 coordinate 7,218, forward strand.
CAAATGAACCAACTAAGGGGTATAATGCACAAGAAAAATTAGCTGAAATTCAAGAAAAAGAGGATTTAGAGAGACAACGATTTTTAAAAAGAGTTCAAGGAGAAGACATCCCTGAGCCGTCTAAGACAAAAGAGCTTCTAAAAGAACCTGTATCCACCATGTCAGTCCCCCAAAGACCCTCTCAGAGCCAAAAGACATTGACCAGATTGATTGTTATTTTGTCTTTATTGGTAATAATTGGAATGTTATCTTTTGTATGGTACTGGCTATTAACAAGAGAACCTGCGCCAGTTGTAATACCAGAAGTTCCTATTATCATTGATGAGGAAGAAAATGTTCCTGAACCAATAATCGCCCCTCGATCAATCCTAAGGTATGACCTCTTTAGGGAACCGACTGCAACTAAATCAAATGAAATAGAAACTTATTTAAAACAATATCTAAACGAAGAAATTGAATCGGGAAAAATGATAAAGATATCAATTAGGGACGAAATTAATCCCCTAAATCCTGTTTATTTTTCGATGAATGCCTTTTTAACCACTTTTCATATATCTATCCCCGGCCTAAGAGACCGAGTCAATGAGGATAATTTCAACATCTTCCTCTATTCTCAAGAGGATGGAAACCGCATTGGGATGATTGTAGAAATTTCCCAGCCAAATGGATTTCTGGGAACCATACGAGAGTGGGAGCCAGATGCTAGGGACTCTCTTAGAACCTTCCTATCTTTTCTCGGAAAAAGCACAACCCCAACAACGGGCTTCTTTGCCTCTACTAACCACAGGAACGAGACTGTATGGTGCCAAAAATATGAAGAAAAAGAAGACTTTGGCATATGCTATGCTGTAACTAGAAGTAATTTCTTTATATTCTCCACATCGCTTAAAAGTGTACAAGCCGCCATAGACAGAATTTAATCTTGTTGAAAATTTGCTACTATATTAATGTCTATAAAAAATCAAAAACATTATGAAGAAAGAACTAATCGAAAAATTAAAAGACCGTATGAAAAAAGAAAAGAATTCGCTAGAGGAAATGCTGGGTGAATTTGCAAAAGAAAGTAAAATAAATCCGGGTGATTGGGACACAAAATTTCCTAACTTTAAGGCCGAGGGTACAACTGACGAAGAAGCTGATGAGGTAGAAGAATACAACTCACTTCTTCCAATAGAAAGAGTCTTAGAAGTAAAGCTTCAAAATATAAATACAGCTCTTGATAAGATAAAGAGTGGCGAATACGGAAAATGTGAAAAATGTGATAAGGAAATAGCTGAAAATAGATTAAATCTAATACCTGAAACAAAAGTTTGTATTGATTGCAAGAAATAAATCAAACAAAAGACCGGCCTGAAAGCCGGCTTTTTCTTTTGCTAGAATCTATGTCCTACTCGATAATTAGCAAGAGGATTTGATTCACCCCTTACCTCAAAGTGGAGATGGCACCCAGTTGGGCCAATTACAAATCCTGTGTTACCTATGTGTCCAATTAAACTTCCTTGAGACACGGATTGTCCTCGTGAAACTAAAATACTAGAAAGATGACCATAATAGGTAACAACTCCACTAGGATGTAAAATTCTAATATAGTTACCTCCTATATGATGATATCCTGTAAGCTGAACTATTCCTGCTGCTGCTGAATAAATTGGAGTACCACACCTATTAGCAATGTCTATGGCATTGTAAATATGAAGTCCCTGACTAATATAGCCTGCGGTAGGGACAATCATCCCTGAAGATGCAAGCGAAGGTCGGGAAACAGGAGTTGGTGTTGGTGCAATTGGTCGCGAGATCTCTCCTCCAGCCACTATTAGAATATCTCCTATTTGAATGTCTTGATCACTTGATAAATTATTAAAATCAATTACCTCTCCTTCATCGGCCTGATATTTCTTTGAAATACTAGCTAAAGTATCTCCTTTTCTAACGATATGAAGAACACCAGAAGTAGGTAATATCACAAGCTCCTGGCCCGGTGCAAGTGAGGTTCCTTTAAGATTGTTTGCCCAAATAATTGTATTTACTGAAATTCCAAACTGTTCAGCCAATGACCCTAAACTATCACCCCTTTCTACTCTATATGAAATAATATCCTTATCAACTTGAGGAGATAATTGTGTCCCCAATACTTGAATTTTAGGCATAAAAAGAGGAGCTACCGCATGCAAAGTATTGTCTTGAGAAATTATAAGGTCCGATGGTTCTGGATAAGAATTAATTGATGCAAGAAAGATTCCCTCATCATTATCAATTAAAGCTTCTGGCATTTCAATCATTGAGATCCATTTCTTGTTTTCAGCGGATCCAAAAATATTACCACTAAAGAATAAAAAAATGAAAATTGATATTGTTACCAATTTAAAAGCAAAAGAGAGGTCTTTCCTAGATCCCTTGTTTTTGAAGGCTTTCCTGTGTATGACACCCTTCACTCGCGAATAATAGAATGAAAAAGGCGTATTTTTATATGAGTTACTAATATCTAATCAATATTCTTATAATCCAACTTTCCGTAACTGTTTTAAGTTTACCAATAAGGCCATAAAAGTCAATGATTTTTTCCACTTACCATAATTATCTCGGTTAGATTTTATATGATTTAATGCGGTTTATAGAAGAAATCCCCTGTTTATGATAAAATTATCAAATGGACTATCTATCAAAAAAGGAAATTATTCTACTTCTTGAGCAATACGATGCAAGACCATTAAAAAAAATGGGGCAAAATTTTCTTATTGATAAAAATATTATTGATAAGATTATTTCTTTGGTTGAGCCTGATGATATAGTAGTTGAAGTTGGTCCCGGACTTGGATCAATTACTTTAGGTCTTGAAAAAAAAGTGAAAGAATTAATTTGTATTGAAAAAGATAAGAAGATGGTGGAAATACTTGAAAAAAAGATATTTCCCAATAACAGTAAAATAAAGATAATAAAAGGGGATATATTAAAAGAAGAAATTAAGATAAAGAAAAAATATAAAGTTGTTGCCAATGTCCCTTTCTATATAACATCCCCTATAATAAGAAGGTTTCTTGAAGAAAAGAATCCCCCGGAAGAAATGATACTATTGATACAAAAAGAAGTTGCTAAAAGAATCTGTTCCAAGCCGCCAGAAATGAATATTTTAGCCCTCTCTGTTCAATTTTATGCAGACCCAAAAATTATCTTCCCGATTTCTCGAAACTCTTTTTGGCCTCTTCCTAATGTAGATAGCGCCATTATCAATATTAAAAAAACCGATCGAAAATATGATGTAGATCCTATTCTTTTCTTTAAGGTTTTAAGGTCTGGATTTTCTAGGCCGAGAGCTCAACTATTGAATAATATATCAAATGGGCTAAAATTAAGTAGAGAAGAAACTAAAAAACTTTTACTAGAAAGCAATGTCAATCCCATTCGAAGAGCAGAAACATTATCTCTTGAAGAATGGATAATAATATCTAAACATTATGCATAATAAAAAGATACTTATTTTTTTCCTAATTTTTTCTTTTTTAATACTAGGGTCTTTTTTTGTTAAAAATAGTTTTAATATAATTTCAGCAGAAGAACATTGCCCAGTTCATATAACTGTATATACAACTTATTAC
>JAHXGM010000019.1 GCA_019923605.1 Candidatus Nealsonbacteria bacterium
ATGTAGTCTTTCGGGAAACCCTGAAGTCTAAAGCAGTCTAACGGAGTCAATTTTCTAATACCTTTTTTATCCTTTATGATTGGCACATTATGTCCGCCTGTTCCCATGTTCGCTGTTAGTGTTGGACAAACACCACTTTTATTTTCTCGAACATATTGCCTACGCCATTGATATACCTTACCCTCTTCCTTCACAGAGTCTTTTAATCTTTTATATAGAGGCTTATCATTATAGTAATATTTTTCAGGTACATTTTTCTCCAATAGATCTGTTACTTTCTTTGTTAGTTTTACTGGTTTTGGAAATTCAAAATTCTCAAAATAATTTTTATTTTTGAATCCTACAATATAGATACGCTCTCGATTTTGAGGAACATTACCATATTCCATAGTATTTAAGACTTTCGATTTGACATAATATCCAAGGTCTTCAAGAGTTTTTTCTATAACCTCAAAGGTTTTCCCTGAATCATGGCTCTTTAAGTTTTTTACATTTTCAAGCAAAAAGCCTTCTGGCTTTCGCGCCTCAATAATTCTTGCAATATCAAAAAATAAATTTCCTCTATCTTTTTTATCTTTAAAGCCGTGTCTATAGCCAGCTATCGAAAAAGCTTGGCAAGGAAAGCCCCCTAAAAGAAAATCAAATTTGGGTAAATCATCAATTCCAATTTTTCTTATATCCTCAACTATCAACTTTGAATCTTTAAAATTAAGATCGTATGTATCTTTGCATTGTGGTTCAAAGTCATTAGCAAAAACTGTTTTGAATCCAGCATTTTCAAAACCAAGCCTTATCCCCCCTACACCTGCAAATAAGTCTATCGTATTAAAACTATGTTTCGTTTTTTGTTTCGGCTTGTATTCTTCTTCGGACTGTATATTTCTAATTACTTGAACAACAACACCCCGAACTTCAACCTCTTTTCTATAAAATGGAAGCATTGATTGATTTCTTGGTTCAAGCCTAAATCTTGATTTTTCTTTATACAATTTTTTGAGTGTTGCTTCATTGTCATCAATAATTGCAACAACTGTTTGTCCATTTTCTGCAACAGATTGTTTTTTTATCACAACAATATCTCCGTCAAAAATACCCTCGTCAACCATGCTTTCTCCGACAACTCGCAAAGCATAATAATCTTTAGAATTTTGTATACTAGGATCAACAAGAGAAATAAAATCTTCTCGGTTTTCTATTGCCTCGATAGGCTGTCCTGCCGCAATATTTCCTAAAATCGGAATTTCAACAACGGATTTAATTTCTTTTATTAGCGATAGGCTTCTTGCAGAATTTTCGGACTTTGAAATATACCCCTTTACTTCTAGGGAATTGATATGTTCATGAATGGTGGAAACTGCTTTGAGTTTTAGCTCTTTCCTTATCTCTTCAATCGTTGGAGAAATACCATTTTCAGAAATGTATGTATTTATAAAATCAAAAACCAGTTTTTGTTTTTTTGTAAGTTTAGACATATCACATTAAAAATCTATTTGCGCTACAATTTGATTATAACCGAAAAGAAGCCGAAAGACAAAGCGAGATTATCCACAACAAAATTATAAGTTTAATACTAATTTAAATATGTAAAAACCAATTGCCACAAAAGCACAGATTAAAAAAGAACGAGATCCTGAAAAAATCGCAAAAGTTATAAAGCAAAAAGGCTACCCTTCTGGAAAGTTACCACGAGGTAAAGTCTTACATCACATAAAACCAGTAGCTATTGATGGAAAAACAACAAAGAAAAATACCCGAGTTGTTACTGCATAAGGCCAGATACATATTGGACTCCGTGAGGCCACAGCTTCATGGCGTTTTACCACAAAATACATTGTAAATTCACCGGCATAAAAGGATTTGTATGCACTGTAATTAATTTCGGTTAGAAATTAAATGATTTAATCGGCACCTCTATGGTTTGATTTTAGATGATTTAATACGGATTTTGTTGAAAAAAAGGAATAAATGTTATATCATCCCTTGGACTGATAGATAACAGCGATTTTAAGATTTTAGTGGAGGGGTAACCCTAATTGGTAAGGGCCCTGTCTTGAAAACAGGCGGGCGAAAGCCCTTGTGAGTTCGAGTCTCTCCCCCTCCGCTAAGGTCTGAATGTTGCACGTGTATTAAAAATAAACTATTATAAAGAGAACAACCGTATTAAAACAACAGATGTTTAATATACCATTTTTCAAAACAGCTAAAAGATCCGTTGGCATAGACATAGGAACTTTTTCTATAAAAATAGTTGAGCTTTCTTATTCTAGAAATAAAGTTACTTTAGAGAATTACGGAGAAAAAGTTAGTCAAATAAGCGATCAAGAGTTATATAAAAGCCTTAGAAGGAAGGCTTTTTTTGCTTCAGATCAAGAAATTGCTACGATAATTAAAAATATTTTAAGAGAAGCTAAAATAAATACCAAAGAGGCATTTTTATCTATTCCAGATTTTATGAGCTTCTTTACTGTTTTTTCTACCCCTCCCATTCCAAGAGAAGAGGTTTCTTCAGTTGTTCAGTTTGAGGCACGGCAACACATTCCACTTCCTTTGCAAGAAATGACTATTGACTGGTCTATTATTGATGAGAAATTAAGTCCAGGCCAAGAAAAAGAAAAGAAAGGACTTAGGGTTTTATTAGTTGCAGTTCCCAACAAAGCCATGGAGCGTTATGAAAAGATAGCCAATCTGGCTGGAATTAAGATTGCTGGCCTTGAAGCAGAAGTTTTTAGTCTTTTGCGTGTAGCCATAAAAGGCAACGATCTTAAAAAGGTGATCCAATTAATTGATGTTGGTATTCAAAGTACGACAATAACAGTTATTAGGAATGGTATTATTATTTCAACTTATAGTATTGATTTTTCAATTAGTGAAATAATAAAACATCTTGCCGATACTCTTGGTATGAGTTATAATGAAGCAGGGATGGCTCTTAAAAATCAAGGACTTAAAGAAGATACCGTTGATAAGGTGATGAAACCAAAAATTGATTCGTTGATATCAGAATCTATAAGAGTTGCTAATGAGTTTTCAAGAAATGAAAAGAAGGATGTTGAAAAAATTATATTATCCGGTGGAAGTTCCCTGATGCCTAATTTCAAAGAATATTTTTCAAATTTTACAGGTAAAGAAACTCAGGTAATAGAGACTTTTTCAGAAATTTCTTATCCGCCGGCATTAAAAGATACTATAGAAGAGATAAGTCCTCGATATGCAATTGCTACTGGCTTAGCCCTTAGGGGTATTGAGAAAAAATAATAAAATAATATGGCAATAGGAATAATACCTAAATCAGAACCCGAGAAAAAAGAAACTATTCATTTAGGATCTTCTTTGTACTACATTGGGCTGGCAATATTTTTTCTTTCAATTGCAGTTTCGGGAATTCTTTATTTCCTGAACTGGAGAATGGAAAAAAAATTTATAGAAGTTGAAAGAGCACTTGAGGAAAGAAAAAGTGAAGAAGTTTTAAGGTTAGAGAAAGAAATTGATGGCCATTATAGAAGGCTTGGTGACTTCCACTTTATTATTAATAGAAAGAATTTTTCTGGTCCAATATTTAAGTATTTAGAAGAAAACACTCATCCAGATGTTTATTTCTCTAAATTCGAGTCTCGCGTTCAGGATGGTAGTATTGCTACAACAGGAATTGCACGTAATCTAATTGCATTTGATCAGCAAATCAAAATATTTGAAAGTAGTCCTATGGTCAAAGAAATTATAGCAGGAAGTTTTGAGAGAGATGAAGGTGGATTAATAACTTTCCCTATTAATATTACTTTCAAACGAGAGCTTTTAAAAAAAATTGAAGAAGCTGAGATTGAAATTGAAGGCGTTGAAGAGGAAGGTGAAATTATTGAATCTAATAATATTGATTAAATAATCCAATATGGACAAAAACAAAAAAACATTAACATTATTTTTTCTGGCGACTCTAATTGGGTTGTTTGTTATAATCCCTCTTTATCAGAAATATCTTTTAGAGGGCAGTAAGTTATCCGCTGAAGAGGAAAAGCTAGAAATTGAGGATAGAAGCTTAGAGGTTTTGCGAGCTGCCGAAATAGATTTGAGAGAGTATCAGGAAGAGCTAGGTAAAGTAAGAAAGGCGTTGCCAGACAATCCTTCTGTTGCTTCAGTCGTTTCATTTATTGAAGAAAGGGTTCGTGCACACGGTCTTATATTTTCAGAAATTCAACCCTTTACCGTTTCCAGTTATCCAGACAGAGGCCAGCTCAAAGAGACAATAATTTCTTTAAAGATAGAAGGAGCTACTTATCCCCAAATGAAAAGATTTTTAGAAAGTCTTGAAAAATCAATTAAGATTATAGTTGTAGAGAGCATTTCATTTGAACTTGGAGAAGAAGAGAGATTTTCTTTTGACTTAACCTTAAAAACTTATTCTTATTAAGAATAATTTAAAATAATGCTTAATAAATTCGAAGAACAAAAAGAAAAGCAGGGACTTTTTTTATATACCGCTGTATTTTTAATGATTATTACAACCCTTTATTTGGTAAGAGGAGTATCCTTTGATTTCAGTGTTCCTGAAATAGTAATTGAAGAAGGAGAAGATTACTCTGGAGCAAAAGAATTACTTAAGGTAATTCAGGCCATATATGATTTTGATAAATCCGAGCCGTTTAGCTATATTGTGCCGTTTGATGGTGATCTAGGACGATCAAATCCGTTTATCATAGAAGAAAGACTGGAAGTAGAAGAAGACCAAGAGGAAGATTTGTGATTTTATAAAAAGATATAATTTATGGCAGATTTAATCCAAAGATTAGTTGAAAAAAAAGTAATTAAAGAAGAGGATGTTGCAGTCCTTGAGTCTGAAATTAGCACGACTGGAAAAAGAGAAGAAGAAATTATATTAGAAAAAGGCATCTTTCCGGAAAAATCCCTTTTTCAACTAAAAAGTGAGGTGGTGAAGGTTCCCTTTAAAAAAATTGAACAAGAAGAAATTTCTTTGAAGGCTCTTGAATTTATTTCTGAAGATTCAGCTAAGCATTATAAGATTGTCCCGCTAAAAATTGAGGAAGACATTTTAGAAGTTGGAATGGTTTATCCTGAAGATCTTAAGGTTCAAGAATTTCTTGATTTTCTTTCTCGACAAAATAATTTTTCTTACAAAGTTTTTTTGATTTCACTTACCGATTATAATCTTGTTCTAAAGAAATATCAAACTATCAAAAAAGAGTTTTCTCAAGCACTTGAAAGCTTGGAGGGAGAATTAAATAAGGAAGGGCCTGGAGCTGAAAAAGTTCCAGAAGCGAAAAGAGCTCTTGTTGTAGATGCTCCGGTAATAAAGATGGTTGCCGTTATTTTAAAATATGCGCTAGAGGGAGCGGCTTCTGATGTTCATATAGAACCATTCAAGGATAAGTCACGAGTTAGATTTAGGATTGATGGAATACTTTATGCCTCAATTTTTTTACCCTCTAAAGTACACACAGCAATTGTTGCAAGAATTAAGATATTGTCTAATTTAAAAATTGATGAGACAAGAATGCCTCAAGATGGAAGATTTTCTACAACAGTCTATAACAAAGAGATTGATATTCGTGTTTCCACTTTCCCCACCGTATTGGGTGAAAAAGTAGTAATGAGAGTTTTATCTACTGGGGAATCAGTACTAACCTTAGAAGAATTAGGATTAGAAAAAAGAAATCTTACTTTAGTTAGGGAGGCAGCAGCCAAGCCCTATGGAATGATACTATCCACTGGTCCGACTGGATCTGGTAAAACAACTACACTTTATTCTCTACTTAATATCCTTAATCAAGAAGCTGTTAATATTGTAACTTTAGAGGATCCTATTGAGTATTTTCTTAAGGGAGTAAATCATTCTCAGATTCGTCCTGATATTGGCTATGGGTTTCCTCAAGGATTGCGCCATATCTTAAGGCAGGACCCGGATATTATCATGGTTGGAGAGATTAGAGATAAAGAAACGGCCAATCTTGCTATTAACGCAGCTCTTACTGGTCACATTGTTTTGTCTACTCTTCATACTAATAATGCCGCTGGTGTTATACCAAGGTTAATAGATTTAAATGTTCAACCATTCCTTATACCACCAGCCCTTAGTTTAGCCATGGCACAAAGATTAGTTGGAGTTCTTTGTAAGGATTGTAAGAGACAAAAAAAGATCAGCGAAGAAATGAAAGAATCAGTTATACTAGAACTTAAATCAATTCCAGAGAGTGCCAAGAAGGATATTGACACCTCTTTCGACAAAGTTTACGAAGCAGTAGGATGTAAGAAGTGTAATTTTAGAGGTTACAAAGGAAGAATAGGTCTTTTTGAAGTATTATCTATGACTGATGAATTGGCTGAAATAATAGTAACTAATCCAACTGAAGATAAGATTTGGAAAGAAGCCCATCGTCAAGAAATGATAACAATAAGGCAGGACGGAATATTAAAAGTATTAAAAGGTATAACCTCTATGGAAGAGGTTTCGTCAAGAAATGATAACAATAAGGCAGGACGGAATATTAAAAGTATTAAAAGGTATAACCTCTATGGAAGAGGTTATGCGAGTAGGAGAAGAATATTAAAACTATGTCGGAACAAAAAATAGATATAAAAGAATTACTTCGTACAGCAGTAGGAAGGAAAGCATCAGACCTTCATATTTCTGTTGACCATCGACCAACATTAAGAGTTATGGGAAGGTTGGGAAATATTCCAGAAATGAAAATTATCACGCCTCAAGATTCAAAGGAGCTTGCTTTTGCTTTAATGACTGAAGACCAGCAAGAGAAATTCATGAAAGAAAAGGAAATAGACTTTTCTTATGACTTTGAAAATGGAACCAGATTTAGGGTAAATGTTTATCAGCAAAGGGGAACTATTTCTTGCTCTCTTAGAATCGTTCCCACAAGAGTAAGTACTTTAGAGGAGCTTAATCTTCCAGCTGTTTTTACTAAATTTACTGAAGCTAGCCAAGGACTTGTTTTGGTGACTGGCCCATCGTCACATGGAAAATCTACTACATTAGCCGCTATGCTTGATAGGATAAATAGGACTCAGTTTAAGAGGATAATTACTATTGAAGATCCAATCGAATATATCTTTCAGGATGATAAATCAATCATCGACCAAAGGGAAATTAACTATGATACTTTCTCCTTTAGGCAAGCACTGAAGTCTGTTTTCAGACAAGATCCAGATATTATTATGGTTGGAGAAATGAGAGATGCAGAAACTATTGCGACTGTAATAACGGCCGCAGAGACCGGTCATTTGGTTTTTTCAACTCTCCATACAAATTCAGCGGCAGAAACTATTAATAGAATAATTGATTCATTTCCTGGTGATCAGCAAAACCAGATAAGGTCTCAACTCGCATCATCTCTTATTGGTGTTATCTCTCAAAGACTTATTCCTAAAAAAGATGGAGGCCTTGTGGCAGCTTGTGAGATACTAATGTCAACTCCGGCTACAGCCAATATTATAAGAGAGAATAGGGTTCATGAATTAGATTTTGTAATTGAAACATCTGCTGGAGAAGGAATGGTAAGTCTTAATAAGGCACTGATTCATTTAATCCAAAAAGGAAAGGTGTCTCTTGACGATGCCCTAACCTATTCAAGAAGGCCCAATGAATTAAAGAAATTAATAGGATAGTTTTATGAGATTTAATTATCAAGGAAGGTTAAATGATGGCCAACTACAATCAGGAGTGGTTGAGGCTTCATCTCGAGATGAAGCAATTGCTCTTCTTCAGAAGAGTGGAATTTATATTATTTTCCTTGAAGAAATTACTCCATCTTTCTATACGAAAGAAATTAAATTTCTAGAAAGAGTATCAAAAAAAGATGTAGTTATTTTTTCTCGCCAACTTTCCATTATGTTTCGTTCCGGCATTCCTATTATAGAATCATTAAGAACGATAGCGGAGCAAATTAACAAGAAAAAGTTTAAGAGAGAAATATATAAAATAGCAGATAAAGTTGATGGAGGAAATATGCTTTCCCAAGCTTTATTGTTGTTTCCTGAAACTTTTACGAGTTTTTATGTTGGGATGATAAAGTCAGGAGAAATATCAGGTCGTTTATCAGAATCGCTAGAATATTTAGCAGACCATTTAGAAAGGGATTATAACTTTAATAATAAGGTTATCGGAGCCCTTATTTATCCAGTTTTTATCATTTTTGTTTTTATAACGATTCTTGTTCTTTTAGTAGTTTTTGTAGTTCCCGGATTGAAAGATGTTTTTGAAGGAATGGAACTTCCCTGGAGTACCCGATTTATTTTAGGTCTCGGAGATTTTATCGTTGCATATTGGTGGGTTATTATTTTAGCAACAATAGGATCAGTCTTTAGTTTATATAAATTTTTTAAGACCCAAGCAGGGAAAAGCCTTTTTGATAAAGTAGTTTTTAAGGTTCCACTTATTGGAGACTTTGTTAGAAAAGTTAATTTAATAAGAATAGCTGAAAACCTTTCTACTTTAATAGCCGGCGGTCTTCCTATAGTTCAGGCTCTTGAGGCAACCGTTGATCTTGTTGGTAGCGGTTCTTACAAAAAAATACTATATGAAACAAGAGACGGAGTGCGAAGAGGTGAGTTAATAAGCTCTATCCTTATAAATTATCCAGAATACTTCCCATCCCTTTTTACTCAGATGATAATCGTCGGTGAAAAAACAGGAAAAATAGACAGCTCCTTAGTGAATGTGGTTCATTTTTATCGAGGAGATATAGACAGATCGCTAGAAGGTATGGTAAAGTTAATTGAACCATTAATGATTGTTGTAATAGGGGGAATGATCGGATTAATGGTAGTATCATTATTAACACCAATTTATCAGGTGACCGTTTAGGAGAATTATAAAAAGGTCGATTTATAAAACAAAATAAATATTATGACAAAACAAAAAGGTTTTACTTTAATTGAACTTTTGGTAGTAATCGCAGTTATTGCTATTTTAGCTTCGGTAGTTTTTGTTAACTTAAGAGGAGCACAAGAAAGTGCAAGAGATGCAAGAATTACAGTAGCTGTGGGACAAGTTAGATCAATCGCAGAACTTATTAATGCAAGAGCACCCTCTGCAACCCCCGGTTATCAAGGTTTATGTACTGGAACTGCGTTAAATACAGCTGGTAATACTGATCTTTCGGCCATTACAGCAGATATTACTGCTTCTTGTACAAGCGCTCATTGCACTGCTACTCCTATTGCTTGCCACGCAACAACAAGCGCTTATTGTGTTAGCTCAAGGCTAAATGAAGCAAACCAGTTCTGGTGCGTTAGATCTGATGGAAGGTCAGGTCGTGCAACTACAGCATGTACGGCTACTGCTGCGTGTACTATTCCATAGTATAGTTATTATTTCTCAATCTTAAAAGCCCTCTAACAGTAGAGGGTTTTTTATTTTATCCTTTTAGTATATAATGCGTTTATGACTTTAATTTATTTTTTAGTATTTGCGTTGGGAATGATCATTGGATCATTTTTAAATTGTATTATTTATAGGCTACACACAGAGGAGAGTTTTATAAAAGGAAGGTCGTTTTGTCCTAATTGTAAGAAAGGCCTTAAGGCGATTGATCTCATTCCTCTTTTTAGCTTTCTTTCTTTAAGGGGAAAATGTAGATATTGTTCCACTAAAATATCTTTTCAGTACCCTTTAGTTGAGGTAATAACAGGAGCTCTTTTTGTTTTGACACTGCACTACAAGATGCCCCATCTTCTTAATCTTTGGGGAGCTATTGAGATTGGATATCTCTTCCTTATAATCTCCTTAATGGTAGTTATTTTTGTTTATGATTTAAAGCATTATCTCATTCCGGACGAAGCAGTATTTATGGCCATTGGAGCCACTTTCCTTTGGCAATTACTATCATATTTTAATGGCGCGATAACTTTGAATGAATTTGGTCTCGTTGTTCTTTCCGGACTAGGGGCTTCTTCCTTTTTCCTTTCCTTATTTCTGGTATCAAAAGGAAGCTGGATTGGATTCGGCGATGTTAAACTAGCCATTTTTATGGGATTCTTCTTGGGCCTCCCTAATATTCTAGTCGCTTTATTTTTATCATTTATGATTGGTGCTATAATTGGAGTAGGGCTAGTTCTTTCAAAAAAGAAAGAGCTTAAAAGTGAAGTGCCTTTTGCTCCATTTCTAATAATAGGTACGCTTTTAGCTTTTTTCGTGGGAGAATCTCTTGCTACAGGATACATAAACCTTTTTTATTAAAATGATCTGGAATTGGATCAAAAAAAATAACCTCAAAAAAGGAATAACATTAATCGAAATGATAGTTGTTATTGCCCTTATTTTCATTATTTCTGGAACTATGTGGGCTAACTACAGAAACCTTGGAAAATCTCTTGCATTGGATCGTTCGGCAAACCAAGTTGCTCAAGACATTAGAGCTTCTTTAGAG
>JAHXGM010000020.1 GCA_019923605.1 Candidatus Nealsonbacteria bacterium
TACTACTATTATACCTCAAGCTATTTTCTATTCAAATAGTAAAGTCTTCTTTCTTCTGGAAATTTCTCTATGGAATACCTTAACATTGTTCTTGGCATTACTCGGTAGTTCTTATTAAGGAAATTTTCAAGATCTGATAACGACCTTTTACCTAATTCTCTTAACATCCACCCAACGGCTTTATGTATCAAGTCGTGTTCATCTTTAATAAGTATCTGAGATATTTTAATGGTTGGTTTAAAAATATCATTTCTAATGAATTCAAGGGTGGTTATTATTGAAATTCTTCTTTTCCAGAGATTATTTGATTTAGCCATAATCTCTAAGGACTTTTTATTTCGGCTAAGATAGAAATCACCTAATATTTTAGGAGCGGAAATATCAACTAAATCCCAATTATTAATCCAGTTAATATGTTTGATATAGAATTTAGCAATTTTTTCTTTATCTTTTTTGTATTTATTAACTAAAATAATAAGGCCCGTGAGCCTATGCTCATGGACCTCGCTTTTTATTAATTTAGATATTTCCCCCAACTCAAGCTGGTAATATTTTTTAGCAATAGATCTTTGAGTTGGAACTGATATTCCCCAAAGGACATCCCCTTCTGCATATTCCCCTAGACCTGTTTTGAAGAATCTTTGAAAATTTTTTGCTTTTGCAGAATCTTTTTTTTCATATAGTTCTTTTTGTAGATCTTTTGCCGTTTGCATTATCCAAGTAATTTAATGGTCACCCCTATTATTGCCATTATGATACCTATTATCCAAAATCTCATAGTAACCTTGTAGTGGGGCCATTGCATGGCTTCAAAATGATGATGTATTGGAGCAGCCAGAAAAACTTTCCGTTTGAATATTTTCTTTGATAATACTTGAATGATTACTGATCCTGATTCCATTACTAACAAGAACCCTATAATCGGAAGAACCAGAACTGAGTTAGTTAGGAATGCGATAACTGTAACGGCAGCGCAAAGACCAATAATTCCAGTTTCACCCATATAGAATCTGGCAGGTGGGATATTAAACCAAAGGAAGGCAAGTATTGTTCCCATTATTACAGCCGAGAAAGCCGCTAAATCGAATTGACTTTGAGATAATGCAATAACAGTAAATGCTCCGAAGATAGAAGCAAAGGCTCCACCAGCTAATCCATCTAATCCGTCTATTACTCCCCCACTATAAGTTGCCATCATTACAATAATGAAAAGTGGTATATACCATATTCCGATAAAAACTGATCCAAATCCCGGTACATAAATCATGGATTGTTCTAATTTAAAGTAAAACCAAAGACCACCTATTAATCCAATCAATCCCACTAATACTAATCGATACTTTAAGTTTAATCCTCCCCCGATGTATTTATTTAATTTCTTCCAAAGAGAATTAATTGTATTATTCTTAGGAGTTGGCATAACTTGAAATAAGTCATCAACCACTCCAATAATGGAAGCACCAACTAATGCAAAAAGGGGTAACCATGTTTGTTCACGACTAAGGAAGTTAAGCTTGTTTACCCACCAAATGTCAGTTACTTTGGATAAAAAGAAAAAAAAGAAAGCAAGAAAAAGTGTGGTAGTCCAAATGAGCAATCCTCCTAGGCGTGGAACATTTACTTCTTTTTCTGAATGGAATTTTCTAAATACCGGTATATCCTCTCCATCTAATCCCTTATCCCTCGCTCTTTTTTTCCAAAGCTTGTGCTTGTAAAGAAAATTACTTAGAGCTGGAGTTACTATAAATGCAACCAAGAATCCAAAGGATCCTAGCGTGAATACTTTTATAACATCAATTGTACTTATTTCCATAATTATATTTTTATCCAATGAAATGCTTCTTTGGCTGTTCTAAGAAGTGTTCTGGTTTCTCCAAACCTATCTTGAGATCCAAGAATAATACTTATTAAATATCCTTCACTTTTAGGATTTTTAGAAACCATAAAAAGACATCCTCTAGCTCTTGCGGTTTGCCCTGTTTTACCACCAATAATTCCGGGTTCATCAAGTAGTCCATTAGTATTACTCATAATGTACTTAAATGATCCTTCGTTTGTTTTAAGATTAAATTCTTTAATTGATAATATTTCCCAGATTTTAGGTTTTTTTAATAAATATTCAGCAAGAATTAGCAAATCATCGGGAGTGGAATATCCAGCAACATCTCGAGGGTTAGCGGGATCAAGACCACTTGGATTTATGAATCTTGTATTGTTCATTCCAAGGGTAACTGCTTTTTGATTCATTCTATTAACAAATAAGTTAGCGGATATTGGTTGATAGTATGGTGCAGTTGCTCTTTGAGCCAATGCATGAGCTGCAGTATTACTTGATTCAATCAATGAGGCGTAAAGAAGGTCTTTTACTTTATAGGTTTCCCCAGGATAAAGAACATTGGTTCGCATGTGATCTTTTAAAAAAGCTTCTTCGGTAATCGCTATTACTTCGTTTAGATTGTATTCCTCTAAGACTATAACTGCAGTCATTAATTTAGCAATACTTGCAATTGGTAATCTTTGAGTTCTGTTTTTATCGAAAAGAATCTTTGGCTTTCCTTCTGGCTCTATTGATGCTACTAAAAAACCACTTGCCCCGATGATTGGAGTTGGAACATCCCAATTTCTTAGTGGGAATTGAGAACGATAGAATTCAAGACGAGAGTCGTTAGCCAGAGCAAGGTTTAAATTAATGTCTTCTTTTCTATTTATTTCTTTAACAAGATGTGATGTTGTAATAATAAGGGTAATTATAAATACAATAGTAAGAATAATTCTTATTTTCTTTTCTTTTCTCTTGAATTTTGGTATTTTCAATTTTTTTATCATGATTCCTTTTCATTCTTTTTAATTTTAATATGTAGATCCTTGAGTTGACTTTCATCAATTTCAGATGGTGAATTCATCATCAAATCTCTTCCACTTCCATCTTTTGGAAAGGCATAGATGTCACGAATTGAATCAACATTTTGCAATATCATAAGAATCCTATCAATACCAAGAGCATTTCCGCCATGAGGAGGAGCGCCAAACTGAAAAGCTTTGAATAATGCACCAAATCGTTCCTCAATTGCCTTTTGAGTGTATCCTGCAATTTGAAACGCTTTGTTCATTATCTCTGGATCATGATTTCTAATGGCGCCACTTGCAACCTCAAAGCCATTCATTACTAAATCAAACTGATTAGCTAATATATCAAGAGGGTCTTTTTCTTTTAATGATTTTAACCCACCTTGTGGCATTGAGAAAGGGTTATGCTCAAAGTCTATTTTCCCGGGCTCTATTTCTGAATATGAATACATCGGAAAGTCTACAATCCAACACCAAGCGGCTTTTGAATCGTCTTTAAGGCCTAGTCTTTTCGCACAATCATTTCTAACAGCTCCCAAGCTTAAAGAAACCGTTTTCCAATCATCAGCTCCAAAAAAAATGATATCACCTTCTTTAGCCTCTACTTTGTTTACAATTTCTTTAGAAAGATCATCTTCTAAAAATTTACTTATCGGAGATTGTAGCCCTCCCCCTTCTTTGACGATAATATAGGCCATTCCCTTTGCTTCTTTGCTCTTGGCTACCTCAACGAGTTCATCAATTTCTTTTCTGCTAAACTTTCCTCCGTTCTCAACTTTTAAGGCATGAACAACACCGCCGTTTTTTATGGCATCTGAAAAAACTAAGAAACCGCAATCTTTTACAAGATGGGTAATTGGCTTTATCTCCATCTCAAAGCGTAAATCCGGCTTATCAGAACCATATCTTGTTAGAGCTTCCTTCCAAGGTAATTGTATAAATCTACCATTATCTTTAAGATTAACTATTTTTTTATCAGAGAATTTTTCTGTAAGCTGAACCATTAACGGTTCCATGGTCTTGAAAATATCTTCTTGTTCAATAAAACTCATTTCCATATCTAATTGATAAAATTCTCCGTAATGTCTATCCATCCTTGGATCTTCATCTCTAAAGCATGGAGCTATTTGAAAGTATCTATCCAATCCTCCAATCATAAGTAATTGCTTGAATTGTTGAGGTGCTTGTGGCAATGCATAAAACTTACCAGGATGAATTCTAGATGGTACCAAGAAATCCCTTGCTCCTTCCGGAGATGAATTTGCTAAAATCGGTGTTTGGACTTCTATAAAATTTAGATTATGGAAATAAGATCTTAAGTGTTGAATGTATTCATCTTTTGTTTTTAGCATCTTCTGAACTTCTGGATTTCTAAGATCAAAAAACCTGTATTGTAGTCTTAAGGTTTCATTGGCTAGCCCAGTCTTTTCTTCATCTAGTTCAAAGGGAGGAGTCAGGGATTTGTTTAAAATATCTATTTCATCAATCTCAATTTCAATTTTACCCGTCTTTATCTTTGAGTTAACCATATTTTCAGGTCGACTCACTACATTTCCCGTTATTTTAATAACCCATTCGCTTCTTAATTTACCAACTTCTTCCACTATTCCGCTATTTTTATTCGGATCAAACTTTAACTGAATAACTCCATAACGATCTCTTAGGTCAATAAAAGTAATTCCACCATGATCTCTTCGGCGATGCACCCATCCAGCAAGAACTACTTTTTCTTTGATATTTGACTCATTTAATTCTCCACATGTGTGCGTTCTTATCATAATTCACTTTTGACATTAAATTAACTACATTTATTACACGGAACAAGCAATCTATTGTAAAATTATGACTTGATACTAGAAAAAAGTCAATTTACTTCATGATGTAACTTTTAACCCTCGTTATTATAAGGATAAAAGAAGATTTATAGGCTATCCTAGCGATGAGAGCCTCCGATTCATTGGAAAAAGAATTGGATATATACTTGATTCCTGGAAAATAGAAAGGATCGAAAAATTCATCGACAAAAGCAAAGAGAAACTACAACAGTAGTTCCCCTTTTTTATTTATAAATCTATTCTAAATAGTTCTTTATCTTTTCAACTATTTGTTGAGGAGTATAATTTGTTTTAATGAGATAGTCCTTTGCGCCCAATCTTTCAACTTCCCTATTAGTTTTAAGGTCGTCATAATTTGAAAATACTAGAACTTGAATAGATGCTATATCAGGCTCTTTTCTTATCTGTATGAGTAAACCCACTCCATTTTGACGTGGAAGAAGGATGTCTAAAAGAACAAGATCTGGCTTTATTTTTCTTATCATTTCTATCCCCTCTTCTGCATCATAAGCAGAATAAACTTCTAATCCAGAACGTTCTAATTTGTCCCTGTACATTTCAGCAAGGATTTTTTCGTCTTCTACAATTAGAATTTTCTTCTTCATTTTAATTAATTTATTGGGAGTTGGATATAGAATTGAGATCCTTTCTTCTTCCCTTCTGATTCAGCCCAAACTTTTCCATTATGCATTTTAATAAACTTTCTAGCTATGAATAACCCCAATCCAGCTCCTTCGGTAGATAATTGATTTCCAGCTTGCCCTCTTGAAAAACTTCTAAACACTTTAGATAGTTCTTCTTCGTCCATACCCTCTCCAGTATCAACCATCTTTATCATTACATTTTTGTTGTTTCCAGATTTTTCAAGAGTTACGGTTATTCCCCCTTCTCTAGTGTATTTTATAGCATTATCGATTAAATTCAAAATAACTTGTCTTAACTTGTCCTCATCAAGCATAATTTCTGGGAGTTTCTTTTTTGGCTTCTTGAATTCAAGGTATAATCCCTTTCTTTCGGCATTGATTTTTAATTCATCAATAATTTGAGACACTACTCTTTCTAAATCTTCCTTCTTGGGATCAAGCTCTATTTTACCAGTTTCTATTCTTGAAACGCTTAGAAGGTCATTCACTAATTTTATTAATCGTTCATTACTTAATGCAACGTTTTCTAGTTTCCCTCTAGCTTGCTTTGGAACCTTACCGTAGGTTCCTTCAGTTATCATTGATATGTATCCCTTAATTGCAGTAAGGGGGGTTCTTAGCTGATGAGAGGCTATGGAGATGAATTCAGTTTTTACTTTATCTAGTTC
>JAHXGM010000021.1 GCA_019923605.1 Candidatus Nealsonbacteria bacterium
TCTTATTCATATTGTTTTAATTACTTTATAACTAATCATAAAGTAGGATAATTTCAAATAAAAAAATACCCCTATTTAAGGGGTATTTATTTTTTCCAATTCAATTAATCTAGCTAACAAAGGTTAGAGCAACTCCTTTTTGATCCGCTCTTCCAGTTCGTCCAATTCTATGAACATAATCTTCATAGGTTGAAGGAATATCAAAGTTAATAACATGACTTACGTTAGCGATATCTAATCCACGAGCTGCAACGTCAGTGGCAACAAGAATCTGAACCCTTTCAGTCTTAAAAAGATCTAGGGCCTGACGTCTTTTTGCCTGTGGCTTATCTCCATGAATTGATGCAGATCGGAATCCGCGCTTATCGAGTTCTTGTGAAAGCCTCTCTACTCCATGCTTGGTTTTTCCAAACACAAGCACTTTCTGAAATTCTTCTTTCTTAACAAGAAAAGAACAAAGCTTTTCAATTTTTTCATTCCCATCCTTTACGCGTACTATATCTTGATCAACGTTGGCCGCAGTTTCTCTTGATTTTACCGATACCTTGACCGGGTCATTAAGAAAAGTGCGAATAAGACTTTCGATAGCTGACGGTATGGTGGCTGAAAAAAGAAGTGTTTGACGTTCCTTTGAAAGTTGATCCATTAAAGATCTTATATCATCAATGAATCCCATATCTAACATACGATCTGCTTCATCAAGAACTATGTTTTGAAATCCTCCTAGCATAAGTCTCTTTCTTGTCACAAGATCTTTAAGCCTTCCTGGAGTTCCAATAACAAAGTTTGGATTTTGACGAAGTCTTGAAAGTTGCAATCCCATACTTGATCCTCCGATACATGTTGCAGAGTATATTCCTAGAGATCGAGTAAAAGAAAACAGTTCATCATTGATTTGAAAAGCAAGTTCCCTTGTAGGAGTTATTATCAACACCTTCTCTCTCTTATTCTTCAACACCTTATTAATAAGGGGAAGTAAGAAAGCGGCTGTCTTTCCAGTCCCAGTGTTTGCGATTCCAATAACATCCTTTCCATCTATTATAAAGGGAATGGTTTTGTCTTGGATTTCAGTTGGAGTTTTATAACCTTTCTTCTCAATATTACTTTTTAATCTTCCTTCAAAAGGAAAATCTAGAAAAGTACAAGCTGGGACGTAAGGCTTCTCCTGAGTATTTTCTGTTGACCTGTTAATAAATTTCGAGAAATGAATCGTTCCAGAACTAGTATTGCTCCTTCTTCCGAAAGATCTACCACTTCCTCCAGATCTGCCTTTTCCAGCATACTGATTCCTGTTTTGTGAAAAATTTCTTTTCACAGAATATTGTTTGTCTGTTTTATACATACATTTGCTAATCACTTATTACCCAATTGAGCCAGCCTCGCGAATTGGTAATCGTATCAGCAAAGATGGCATAAAAAATCTCACGGAAATCATCCCGTAAGTGGTGTGACTTTAGAAAAAGGATACATTAAATGCGCTTAAATGTCAACAATGCCCGTAGTACGTTTGACCTTTTGCAATCTTTGTAGTATTAATAGTCATACTTAATTTCCGCCTGAAAGCGGATTATTTATATGGAAATAAGGAACATAGCAATCATTGCCCATGTTGACCATGGAAAGACGACCCTTACTGATACATTAATGCAACAAACAGGAATGTCAGAAATTGGAGACAGCATGGACAGCAATACACTTGAACAAGAACGAGGTATCACTATTTATTCAAAAAATACCTCCGTTTATTATAAAGACACTAAGATAAATATTGTGGACACTCCTGGCCACTCGGATTTTGGTTCGGAAGTTGAGCGTGTTCTAAGATCAATTGACTCTGTTCTTTTGGTAGTTGACGCTCAAGAAGGTCCAATGCCTCAAACAAAATTTGTTTTAAAGAAATCCCTAGACTTAGGATTAAAGCCTATCGTTGTGATAAACAAAATAGATAAGCCGGCTGCCAGACCGGAGGATGTTAAAGAAATGGTCTATGAATTATTCCTTGATTTGGGAGCAAACGATGAACAACTAAACTTTTTAACCATATATGCAATTGCTCGAGATGGAATTGCCAAAGAAAATTTAAACGATGAATCAAAAGATCTAACTCCCCTATTAGACATGATACTAAGAGAAGTTCCAGTTGCTTCAAGTGAAGATTCAAAGAATAAGTTACTGCGAATGCAACCGTTTAATTTAGCTTATGATAATTTCCTAGGACGACTAGCTATTGGAAGAATCTATGAAGGAGAAATAAAGGATGGGTCTAGAATATTCATTAAAGGTCCTGAAGAAAATATTCGCGAAGGAAAAATATCAAAACTATTCACCTTTGAGGGATTGAAAAGAAAAGAAGTCAGCTCAGCTGCTGCTGGAGACATCGTCTTGGTTGCTGGACTTCCGGACATCTTTATCGGAGAAACTATTTGTATTAATACAGAACAAGTTCCACTACCATTTATTGATATCGACGAGCCAACTATTTCATTAAACTTGCTAGTTAATAATTCCCCTTTCGCCGGAAGAGATGGTGAATATGTTACCAATAGACAACTCAAAGAAAGACTGGAAAAAGAATTAGAAGTAAATGTTGGTCTTAAAATAAATTTTTCTGAAAATGATCGTTATAGAATTTATGGAAGAGGCGAAATGCATATTGCTATTCTCCTTGAAAATATGCGCAGAGAGGGCTATGAAATGCAAATATCACAACCTAATGTAATTATTAAAGAAGAAAATGGAATCAAAGTTGAACCGTTTGAAGAAGTAACAATCAACGTACCAGAAGATACGTCGGGGTCTGTTATCAAAAAACTATCAAATCGCCGAGGCAATATGATTCAAATGGTTCCCGATCATGGAAACGTAAAGATAATCTTTGAAATACCAACTAGAGGATTGCTTGGCTATCGAAATGAATTTGTAGTCGATACTAAAGGAGAAGGAATTATGTATTCTAGAGTTATTGGATTTAAACCATATGTTGGAGAAATAAAGAAAAATGACGTTGGATCAATGGTATCAATGGCAACTGGAAAAACTCTTGGCTTTTCTTTATTTAATCTGCAAAATAGAGGAACTTTATACATCGATCCTAATATTGAAGTTTATGAAGGAATGGTAATCGGAAATACAGCAAAAGGAAATGATTTAGCTGTAAACCCAACCAAAGGAAAACAACTAAGTAATATGCGTTCCTCAGGAGCTGATGAAGCTATCAACTTAAAACCACCGATAAGAATAACTCTTGAAAGAGGTATGAGTGTTATGAGCGAAGATGAATACCTTGAAATAACCCCAAAGAATGTTCGCTTAAGAAAGCAACTATTAACTGAAAACGACCGAGTTAAAGCTGGCCGAGGTAGATCTAAAATTTAATCAGTCTGCTGACTTTATAATATCTTATAAAGACCTTAAAAGAGAAGGTCTTTTTCTATAATAAAGATTATTTAAAAAACACTATCTTTATTAAATATATTAACAGTAAATGAGTCGGGTAAAAAAAGTAAAACAAATTTCTTGGTATATTTATCTCAAAAGAGGGCTTAAAAATTATTGGTAATGATAATATTGCGAATAATTGTATTGGAGTCTGATAATAAAAAGCTGATGCGAAGCTAGCTGCTGAAATTAGAAGAAACTGATGGTTTTTATTTTTGAAAAAATAGAATATTGATATTAATACCAATCCATAAATCTGATATTCAACAAAAAAAGAAAGAGGGGCTATTAAATAAACATATAAATACTTTTTCTCTTCTATCGCCCAAATAAGGAAAATTCCTAAAGCTAAGGAAAATAGTATGTTTAATTTAAATCCCTCATTTAATAAAAAGAATGGTATTTGAGAAATCAGACCAAATAGCAATATTCTTTTCACATATTCTTTTCTATCCGAGGTCATCCTATACCCTATTCCTAATTGATAAGCAAAAATAGGAAGAGCTATTCTTCCAATAATCCTTAATGCAGTCAAAGGGAATAAGAAGGCTCCAATATGATCAAGAAGCATTGAAATAATTGCTATTAACTTAATGAAATTACTTTGTCCTTTAGTAATCATTTATGAAAAAATTAAATGAAATTAATCATTAACACTTCAAAAACAAAACTCAAATGATTTCACCATTTTTAGAAACAATAGGATAACTTTTTTTTGATAAACGATAAGTAACTAGTAATCCGCTAAATCCCCCATCTTAATTGCTATTTTCATATTATTAACTCTGATTTAAATTGAATTAAATTAATTGATGTTATTATAACATAGCCAATTTTAAAATAAAAAGGCCGAGAAATTTCTCGACTTTTCTATAACTGAATAAGGAAAACATTAATTAATATTTTCTGGCATAATCTATTTCTTTTTCGTAACTGGTTTATCTTTTGAGCCTAATAATTTCTTTAGAATATCTTTTTTTACTACCTTTTTGGCTTCTTTTATCGCCTTCGTATCAGCAAGGTCAGGTTCAATTTCTTTTGGTGCTTGCTTACTAGACAATAAATTTATTATCGTATCTAGTTTAGTAATTACTTTATCAAGTTGTTCCTTAGATGTATCCCCTGCCTTAAAAACATTTATACTCTTGCTTTCAAAATCACTGCCTCTCTTCTCTTGAAATTTACCTCCTCCGTAGCTTGACTTATCATCTCTTCTATCACTTCCTCCTTGTCTTGAAAAACAGTCACTACAATAAACTGGTCTTTGATTGGTAGGCTTAAAGGGAACTTCACATCTTTTGCCACAATCAGCACAAATTGCTTGGTGCATTTCAGTTCTTCTTTGGTCTCTGTCCCGACTAAAAGAATCCCTTCCCTTTTCTCTGTCTCTGCTTCTCCTATCTCTGTCATTTCTATTGAAATTGCCCATATTTTTTATTATATTATTAATCCCTATTATACCCCATAATCGTTTTAAAAAGAATATGGTGGGTCTAAATTCAAATGAGGTGCGAATCTTGTATACTTATAACTGCT
>JAHXGM010000022.1 GCA_019923605.1 Candidatus Nealsonbacteria bacterium
CTATTTATGATATTAGAATAACAAGGGAGTTGTATAAGATAGTTATCTCCTAGAGTCATATATGGATTATCCGATACGAATAAATAAATATTTAAGAGACCTTGGAATAGCTTCACGTCGTGAGGTGGATGAACTTGTCGAAGGGAGTTTTGTTTTAGTTAATGGGGAAATTGTTAAAAATGGCTTTATGGTTAATGAGGGAGATAAAGTTACGGTAAAAGATAGACAAAAAAATTATCAATATTTTGCATATTACAAACCCAGGGGATTATCAACCCAAGATCTTCCCGGAATCAGAAGTGTTATTACTGAATTTAAAGATAGAGGAATGTATCCTGTTGGAAGGCTAGATAAAGAGTCAGAGGGGCTTGTATTTATTACAAATGATGGCCGTTTTACTAGAGAAGTTCTTTCAAGAAAAGATGAGTATGAAAAAGAATACATAGTTACTGTAAGAGAGGATTTAAGACCCAGTATTTTACCGATAATAAGATCGGGTATGAAAGTAAGAGGGTTAGGACAACTTCTTCCAGTTAAAGCGGAAATAATTGATAAAGTCACCATGAGAATGATTTTAAAGGAAGGTAAAAGGCATCAAATTAGAGTTATGTTAAATGATTTTTCCTATACCATTGTTTCATTAAAAAGAGTTCGTATTGGTAATATTGAATTGGGAGATCTTCAACCGGGAGAAGTAAGACCTATAGATGTAAAATTATAAAAAACGACCAACTGCACCATACTTTCAAAATTAAGAAATAAAGATAATTGTAAAATACTTTCTGATAAGCTAGAGAAAAGGGGAATGACCTGTTATAGTTTTTGGGAAATGTCTTTTAATCCGAATAATCCAGAACGCATTCAAAGATCAGATGGGGGGTTATGGGGAAACAAAAATTTTATTGCGCATGGTTTATAAAAACTACCATTTAATATTTAATGAGAGGTATAGGAATATATTTTTAAAAATATTTAGATTTATGAAAAATTTAACAAAAAACAAAAAGACAATACTAATCTCAGCCATTGCTTTAACTTTTATTTCCATATTATTTTTTTTAGGAAGAAGCCACCTGAACACGGAGAATGAAAATGTACCATTTTTTAATAATAATTATGTAGATCAGAGAGAATTTTACAAGGGAATAGTATTAGAGATTCAGAGTGAGGATATCGGTCAAGAAATAGGTGATCACGTAGAGCAGCTGATGAGTGTTTCGATTCAAAGCGGTGATAGAAAGGGAGAGATTGTTACAGTTCATAACCAGACCGTATTTTTTGAGGATGGATTTTACTTATTTCGTGAAAATGACAAGGTAATCTTAATGAATTATAAAGATTTTTCAGGAGAAGAGAAATTTTATATTTCGGAGTATGATAGATCTGGGGGGATATTTTTTATTGTTATTTTCTTTTTAATTACAATTTTATACTTTGGAAGAATGAGAGGTTTCGGGGCTATATTAGGATTATCTTTTAGTTTTTTGGTTTTATTTTTTTATATGGTTCCCAGTATTGTTGCTGGTGCTAATATCATGCATGTTACTTTATTAGGAGCGTTTTTAATGTCAAGCGTTTCTTTATTTTTAGCTCACGGAATAAATAAGAGAATTGCAATAGTTTGGTTGAGTACGATTACTACCTTATCTATATCTATCACCCTTTCTTTTACCTTTGTTAGAATTGCCGGTCTTTTCGGTAGAGGATCAGATTTATTGGGTTTTCATATGTTTACTGATTATTCTTATATTAACCTAAGGGAGCTACTTCTTGCAGGAATAATAATCGGAGTTTTGGGAGTTCTTTCTGATATTACTTCAACCCAGACAGCGGTAATCTGGGAATTAAAGAAAGCTGACCCTAATCTTCAACTAAAAGATTTATATTCAAAAAGTTTAAACGTTGGAAGGCAGCACATCGCATCTTCGGTTAATACTCTAGTTTTAGTTTATGCCGGGGTTTCTTTTCCCCTTTTTATAGCAATCAAAACTGGAACATGGTTTCCATTGTGGGTGATTATAAACTCTGAGCCAATAGCGGAAGAAATAGTTAGAATTGTTATTGGAACCTCTTCTTTAATCTTAGCAGTTCCAATTTCTAGTATTATTGCTAGCTATCTTATTGGAAGAATTAAAGAAGAGGATATTAAAAATTGGGATAATGGAAACAAATTCTTGAATTAGTTTCTTTTCCTGGCAATTGATTAGCCGTGCTTCCTCTTTTTTAATTACCTTTTATTTTAATTAGGCGTTAAATTCTTTCTTGCTGAAAAAGTAGGGGAAAGATTGAACATGTTCATATTGCAGTTAAAGTAATGATTTTAACGGATTATTCATTGATATAAGAATTGAGTTTTTCAGTAAGATTCTTGATTTATTTTAATTCGTAACCTAAGTATTTCAGCCTTCACCTCCTTTTTATGTTTTTAAAATAACTTCGTATGAGATTATTACAGCGTGTTTTAACTAACCACTTTTATACTTTTAATTGAAGCATTTCATCGGGTGTTTTTTGGCGTTTTATACTCATTTATTAATTGTATAGAAAAGTATTAAAAGTGTTTAGACATTACCAGATTGGTATTCTAAAAATATTATTCTTGAGGAAGTCTTTGAAAAATGGGAAGATTAGATCTTATTGAATTAGCCGAAGCTATTTATTACGGTGAATCCACTGGAGATTTGATGGCTAAATTTGGCGTTACGGTTAAAGATGGTGATGTGAGTCTTTTATCGGAACCTACAATTGAAGGGATTCGTAAAAATATTGTGATTATTAGGAATAAGATTTAGTATTATTAAGGACTGTTTTAATAGTAGACCCTTTTTTATCCAAAAAGCTTTTATCTCTTTTGAAGCTATGGTAAAATATTGGTATGGCAAAATTAAAAGAGTTAGTTTTATTTCTAGATAAATATCTTGATAACTCTAAATTTGAAGATGATTCTTGGAATGGTCTTCAAATAGAAGGATTAGATAATGTAAAGAAGATTGCTTTTTGTGTAACGGCAGGGCTGGATGTTTTTAAGGAAGCTAAAAAACAAGGAGCAGACATGATTGTTGCTCATCATGGTATTTTTTGGAAAAAAGCAGATCCATCAATGAAGGGATGGATGAAAGATAGAGTTTCTTTTTTACTTGATAATGATATTTCATTTTATACTTCTCATTTACCGCTTGATGCTCATCCTAAGTCTGGTAATAATGCTCAATTAATGAAGATACTGGGGGTAGAAATAAAAGATTCTATGGGATCTTATGGAGGACAAAGTATTGGATGGATTGGAGAAAGATCTCCTATTTCCGTTGAAGAAATAGTTAAAAAACTAGAAAAGACAATAGATTCAAAACCAATTATATTAAAAAGAGGGAAGAATAAAATAAAGAGAATCGCAATTGTTAGTGGGGGGGCTCCGTTTCTTG
>JAHXGM010000023.1 GCA_019923605.1 Candidatus Nealsonbacteria bacterium
TTTTTGAATTTGTTCATTCCGGGATTTGGAAAATTCAGAGATGAAAACTTGCTTCTCGCCCTTTTTCATTTCTTATCTTTTAAAAATCTTTTTGAAAAAAACGTACATTAAAGTAGCTACACAAAAACCAACAAAACAAGCTAAAAATATCAAGAAAGCCATTATTAAAATAAAAATCCAAGCGAAATCAACAAATTTTTCAAAATAGAGAAATAAAAAACCTATAAAAAGAAGGACTGCCGTCATGCCGGCAACAAAATTTAATTCTTCCGGGTTTTTCTGAATTGGTTCCGACTTCTCTTTGAGTAATTTTTTTAAAACTAAAGCGTGAAATTGATAAAGGATATCAATTTTTACGGAGAAAATTCTCAATCCCACTAAAATACTTGCTGCTAACACTAACCAATGATTATGAATTAAAACAGCAATTAAGGTTAAAATTCCAGCAACAGCTCTGGAAAATCTCAAAGAGCTATTATAAATTAGGCATTGTTTCATAAGAATGTTAAAAGGTTAAAATATTTTTAAAGCGATCTTTCTGCCCCATAAGTAATGGCGGATGATTTTATTTGGTTTACCAATTTAAAAAGGCTGTTTGCCCGGACAGGCGAGAAATTTTCTCTTAATCCTATTTTATCGATAAAATAGAGGTCGGCATTTTTAATATCTTCCGGCTTTTGATTAGACGTGGCCCTTACTAATAGAACAATAATTCCTTTTATTATCATAGAACTGCTGTCAATATTATAAAAAACCTTTCCATCTTTAAGGGCGGAATGAAACCAAGTTTTTAGTTGACAACCTTTAATAAGATTATCTTCTGTTATATATTTTGAATCAATCGGAGGTAAATTTTTTCCTAATTTAATCAGATAATTATATTTATCCATCCATTCGTCAAAAATTTTAAATTCGTTAATAATTTCTTCCTGTATTTCTTGTATGGTCATTTATTAAATAAATTAGTGTTTAAGTATTTTTCTCCTCTGTCCAGAAAGATGGCTACAATCGTTCCTGATTTTATCTTCTTGGCAACTTTAAGTGCCGCATACATAGCGGCGCCGCTACTCATTCCAATTTAGCACAAATAATAACATTATTATTTGAATTCAATCTATTTATCTTAATAAGAGGGTATTGCCAATGGTTTCTAAAATGTTTTTAAGTATCATAAATCGAGTTTCCGAAGAAAACGAAGATGATTGAAAATTTGGTTATTGTTCAAACATTTTTTGAATTTTCTTTAACGCTTCGCAAAAAGAATCTATTTCCTCCATGGTGTTATAAAAAGTCAAAGATGCCCTAATACTACCTTCAACTTTATAATGGTCCCAAACAGGGTGCGTGCAATGGTGACCGGTACGCACTGCGATACTCATTTTATCTAAAATTATTCCAATATCATAGGGAGGAATGTTGTCCAATAAAAAAGAAAAAATACAAGTTTTGTTTCCGGCGGTACCATATAATTTCAGTCCATTTAAGGCGGTGAGTTTAGCCGTCCCATAATCCAACAGTTTTTTCTCATAATCTTGTATATTATCTAATCCTATGCCTGTCAGATAATCTAATGCTACACCTAATCCAATAGCTCCAATATAATTAGGAGTGCCAGCTTCAAATTTAGCCGGTAATTCAGCGTAGGTGGTCTTTTCAAATGTTACGCGGTCAATCATATCTCCTCCGCCCTGGTATGGAGGCATTTCATTTAACCAGCGTTCTTTTCCATATAAAACTCCTATTCCCGTAGGCCCGTATATTTTATGCCCTGAAAAAACATAAAAATCGCAATCTAAATCCTGAACATCAACGTTTTGATGTTGAATTGCCTGAGCTCCATCTATTAAAACAGGAATGTTATTTTCATGGGCAATAGCCGTAATTTCTTTAACCGGATTAATAGTACCAAGGGAATTTGAAATATGAACAACAGCTACTAATTTTGTTCTGGAATTAATCAATTTTTTATATTCATCCAGTAATAATTCACCTTTATCATTGAAAGGAATCACTCTTAGTTTAGCGCCTTTTCGCTGGCAGATTATCTGCCAAGGAACAATATTACTATGATGCTCCATTTCAGATACAATAATCTCATCATTTTCTTTTATATATGCTTCTCCAAAAGAATAGGCCACTGTATTGATAGAATCCGTAACACCCTTGGTAAAAATTATTTCATGGTTATTTTTAGCATTCAAATAATCTTTAATCTTTCCCCTGGCCGATTCATACATTTCAGTCATTTGGTCGCTTAGATAATGAACCCCTCTATGAATATTGCTGTTATCTTCGGAAAGCAATTTATTCATAGTATCTATAACAACTTTCGGTTTTTGAGTAGTTGCTCCATTATCGAAATAAATAAGGGGTTTTCCATAAACTTCCCGGTTAAGTACCGGAAAATCATCCCTTATTTTCACTACATCAAAGACGGATATTTTATTGGTATTTTTAATTTCTTCCATTGCTATAGAATATCAAGAATTAATTATTCTGTCAAAAATT
>JAHXGM010000024.1 GCA_019923605.1 Candidatus Nealsonbacteria bacterium
TCCATATCATTGTAATTATAATTCCATATCCTTATCTTTGCTTCTAGTTCTCTTCTTGTCTTAAATCTGTTTCGGTCATAAAACATCTATCTCTGCTAATTCTCCTTTTAATAAAGGAACTTTTACATACTGGGCTTTCAAAAACCCTATCAAGCATTTAATTAATAATGCTGTTGCGTTAGATTCTAGAAACTAAGTTATTGGCAACTCAATATAAAAAGTAGATCCCTTGCCTTTATCCTTGCTCTCTGCCCAAATTTTACCCTGATGGAGTTCAAGATATTTTTTAGCCATATAAAGGCCAAGGCCTGCCCCCTCAATCCAATAAGCTATGCCCGCTTCTCCTCTGGTAAAACTTTCAAAGATATTTTTTTGTTCTTCTTTAGTCAGCCCTTCACCAGTATCTTTAACTGAAATTTGGAGAGTGGAATTGTTTTTTTCAGCTTTTATTTCAATTTGACCTTCTTTAGTATATTTTAAAGCATTGTCAATTAAATTCAAAATAGCTTGCCTGATTTTAAAAGAATCTATTTCAATTTTAGGTAAGGGCTTTTTTGGTCTTTGCCAAATTAATTTTAAATTTTTCTTTTTAGCTTCTGTTTCCATCTTTTCATAACAAGATTGAATAATGTCTTCAATTTGGGCAGATTCTTTGAATAATTCCGTCTCACCTAACTCAATCTTGGAAATAGTCAATAATTCATTGACAATCTTAATCAATCTTTCATTTGATTGGGAAACGGCGATTAATTTTTCTTTGGCTTTTTCCGGAATTTGGCCGTAAGAATCCTCAATCAACATTGAAATATATCCTTTGATGGCTGATAACGGCGTTCTTAATTGATGGGAAGACATGGTAATAAATTTTGATTTTGCTATATCCAAAACCTTTAAATCCTCATAAGCTTTTCTTAGTTCTTTAGTTCTTTGTTCAACCTGGCTTTCAAGCCCTTTGGCCAAT